>CAZJUD010000145.1:0-16366 GCA_964549125.1 uncultured Caldimicrobium sp. | reverse complement strand
TAGGATCCTTTTCTAATTCTATAAAACCTTCTTCAAGTTTAGATATCCCTTCTTTTGCTTCAACTAAAAAGTCCTGCAAAATATCTTCATCAAAATTCATTCTTTTCTCACCTCCTTACCTTTTCTGCATCTTTTTTTCGTTTGTTTCTTCTATCGTTAAAATTAGGGATTTTTCAATAGTTTTATTGTATAAAAATTCCTTAGAAGAAAACAAAGTAGTCTCCAATTTAATCTCCATTTTAATTATAAATTAATTCTTTTACGTCAAAAATTTTTCAACAATTTCTTTTACCCTTCTGCACCAACTTATTTTAGCTTTATTGCTCCAAGTGGAAGGATGCTTTTTAAAATAAATTTCCACCCCTTTGGGTTCCATAAGACTTTGCAATTCTTTTTCTTCTAAACCCTCAAACTTTTTTACTAAAAAAAAGAAAATAGCAGTTTTTTGTAAATATTTATAATCCAAAATTGGCCAATCGTAAAACATAAGGAGTAAAATTTGGAAGCTATTAAAACAGAAGGTATTAAAAAGAACATGTCAAGGCAAACAATATCAATGCCATGTTTGGTTGCATTATCTAATGTGCTTTACATTAAATGCGGGCCTGGGGAGATTTGAACTCCCGACCCCTGGCTCCGGAGGCCAGTGCTCTGTCCGCTGAGCTACAGGCCCATAAGGCTGACTAATAGATTTTAATTAAAATAAAACATTTTTCAGGAGAATGGCAAGGTCCCGGATCTCTTCCTGAGCTTGTGGTATAGCCCTCTTCTCTACAAAGTCTTCCCAGATAAATCTCGGAGCCGACGCAAGAACAGTCGTTGCTACACCCTGTGGCAGTATAAACCTTGCCGACTCCTTCTTCATCTCTTTTGACCAATCGTTGTAAATTTTTAAGGATTTTTCAATAAGCTCCTTATAAACCTGAAGATGCATTTCTTTAAAACAGGAGGGAACAACAAAAAAGTCTGCCGTGGTGTAGCGATGAGACCTTTGGTTGAAATTGAGCCAGGTATGTCTTACGAATTGATGGCTGAAGATGCGAGAAAAATTGTGTGCGATAACAACCGTCCAAAGGAAGGGATTCTCTTTATCCTCAAGAATGATCACTTCTTGACTTGCAAAAAAACCTTGCGGAGCCTCAAAAGGGGTATCGACAGCTAAAGCCAAACTCCCTTCCCATGCCTTAACCCAATCGTCTTTTTCCCTTTTAAAAGTCCGAACCTGAATGGCATCTAAATCCAAATCCACAGAAATTAGTCTTAAAAACTGCGTCTCATCAAGGGCTTCTGCAAAGTGCCTTAGATTAAAAAGAGAAAGAGCCCTTTCTTCGTCAAAGAAGGCTTTAAAATAGGTTTTGGAAAGCTGATACTTCTCCTCAGAGCTTAAGCCAGCTAAGTCAACAACTACAGGCGTGTGGGCAAAGACGCTAAAGTGCCCAGCCTTCTTAAGATGAAGAAGGAAGCTTACAAACCGTGACTTGTCCTTAAATTTTTCTTCCGAAAAGAGGTTTAAGGGATGGGCATCATGATAGCAAACCCTTGCTCCAAGGTAGGAAAAGGCTAACCCTCTCGAAAGGTCATTTAAGTTTGCCCTTTCAAGGACAAGATGGATAAGACCCCTTTGGTCTTGCCTTAACTTTTTAAGCTCCATCTTTATATCCTCCGGTTGAACCAAAACCACCTCTCGAAAAGGTTGTTTGCGGTCCAGACATTTCTACAATTTCTGGGAAAGCTACGTTTATGAAAACCATCTGGGCAATTTTTTCACCAGCCCGAACCTCAACGCTTTCTTCTCTTAGGTTTAAAAGAGGGATCATTACCTCGTCATCCTCCCCGCAGTAATCAAAATCAATTATTCCAACAGAATTCGTCATGATAAGCCCTTTCTTTATAAAAAGAGAGGACCTTGGGAAGATGAACAGTCCATAAGGCGGTTCTGCTTTGATGACAAGACCTGTTCTAAGGAGCTTAAATTCTTTTGGGGCAAATTTTACATCCTCTAAAGCAAAGAGGTCATAGCCAATGGCACCAGATGTGCCTCTTTCCGGAAGTTTTGCTCGAGGGTCCTTTTTCCAAACTAAGACTTTCATCTTTTAGGTACCAAAATTTTTTAGGTAATAAGAAAGCTTGGTTAGCCCGTGAATGATGGAGAGGTTTTCCACCTTTATTTTATCATCTTCTTCGGGAAAGAGCGGATAGTTGCTAAGGTTAAGTATTGCTTTTAAACCATGTTGCACAAAGGCTGAAAAATAGATTTCTTGATCCTCATCGGTAGTGATAATTCCGATGTCTACCTTGATAGCTTTACAGACATAGGAGAGCTGATCAAGATTGTAAACCGAGACCCCACCTATGACCAAACCAATGTTTTCTGGCTTGGTATCAAAGGCTGCCATGATAAAAAAACCTTCCTTTTGGAGTTGAGCATGCTCTATCAAATACCTGCTAAGGGGAGTAATCCCCCCAATGATAACGTTCCATTCTTCTGTCCTGCCTAAGAATTTTTTGAGGTTATATTTCAAAGCCTTTACTGAATAACCAACCCCTTTGGTGCCAAGGGTCCCAACAAAGCTTAAATCTTTTCTTAGCTGAGCTGAGTTTACACCTGAAAGTTTGGCTAAATCTTCAGAGCTAACGAAATCAACCCTTTTCTTCTCTAAATTTTCAAGAACCTTAAGATAGATGATCAACCGGTTTAGGGTGTTTTCGGGTAGCTCCTTCATGGGCTCCCTTCAGTTAAGGTTTTAGGTATGTTCTCTTCAAAGGGAGGATAAATTATTCCCCTTTCGGTAATGAAGGCTGTTATCAAGCTTGCAGGCGTCACATCAAAGGCATAGTTTAAAGCCCTTGCTCCCTTCGGGGAAAGGTTTTTCCCACCGCAGGTTAAAACCTCCTTTTCTGAACGCTCTTCAATAGGTATCTCCGCACCTGAGGATAAGTTCAAATCAAAGGTTGAAGAGGGGGCAGCAACGTAAAAGGGGATCCCATGATGCCGAGCTAAAACTGCAAGGGAATAGGTACCGATCTTGTTTGCTGTATCTCCCTTTGCAGTAATCCTGTCTGCTCCAAGGATGACCGCTTTCACTAAGCCTCGTTGCATGAGAAAGCCTGCGCTATTGTCTGTGATTATTCGATAGGGAAGGTTTAGGCGAGATAGTTCCCAGGCGGTAAGTCTTGTCCCTTGCAAAAAAGGTCTTGTTTCATCAACATAGACTAAGTGATTTTTTCCTTGAGAAAAGGATGCCCTGATGACCCCTAAGGCTGTGCCATAGCCCCCAGTTGCCAAAGCACCGGTATTGCAATGGGTTAGTATGCCTCCTTCAGGCAAAAGGTCCTTCCCGTGTTCAGCCATGGAAAGATTAGCGGCTAACTCCCATTCCCATATGCTAATCGCCTTCTTCTTAAGTTCCTCGGCTAAGAAACTAAGCTCCTCATACCTCACCCAAGAAGATACGTTTTGTAAAACATCCTCAGCTTTGTTCATCATCTGATTAAGGGCGTGAACGAGGTTTACGGCTGTTGGGCGGGCTTCCGCTAAAGTTTGGTAAAGTCTCCTTAGCTTTTGCTTAAGCTCCTTTTTCTCGATAACCTTTTTTCGCTTATCTAAGAGCCTTCTTACTCCTAAGTAGAAACCGATAGCTCCAACAATACCGATGGCTGGAGCCCCTCTAACCACCATATTTTTTATAGCTCTTCTAACCTCTACATGGTCTTTGGCTTTGACTACACTTTCTTGAGGAAGCTTCCTCTGGTCAAGAAGGTATAAACAATCTTCGGTAAGAACAAAGGGAAGGATATGGTCTGCATTTTTTGGAAGAAGTGCCTTTTCCTTAAGCTTTGTCCAAAGTTTAATCAAACTTATCCCTCTAAAAGTTCAGTTAAAATTTGGTTGACAAGCTTGGGATTAGCTTTTCCACCAGTCTTTTTCATCACCTGCCCGACAAAAAAGCCAAGAACACCCTTCTTGCCAGAGCGATACTTTTCCACCTCACTTGGGTTTTCCCGTATCACCTCTTCGCAAACCTTTCTAAGTAGCTCTTCAGAGCTTTCTTGCTTTAAGCCCCTTTCTTCAACGACCTTCTTAGGAGAAACCCCCTTTTCATACACCTCAGGAAATACCTGTTGTTTAGCTATAGTTATAGATATCGTCCCATCGTCAACCAGGCTAAGAAGTTCTGCCAAGAATTCTGGCTTAAGCTGTGTTTGCTCAATAGAGAGGTTATCCCGGTTTAGGTAGCGTAAAACTTCAGTCAAGATAAAATTGGCAACCGCCTTTGGTTTTGCATAAAGCTTAACCGTATCTTCAAAAAAATCAGCCAAAGGCTTCTCTTCCACAAGGATTCCAGCTTCATAGGATGTTAATCCGTATTCTTCCATAAAACGCCTTTTCTTAGCAGAAGGAAGCTCGGGAAGTTCGCTTTTAATCTTTTCTATCCAATCCTCAGAAACTCTAACTTCGATTAAGTCAGGGTCTGGAAAGTAGCAGTAGTCATGAGCCTCTTCTTTTCCTCGCATAGGATGGGTGGTCTGAGTGGCTTCGTCGTAAAGCCTTGTTTCTTGAACCGGGGTTTTACCTTCAAGGAGAAGCGCCGTCTGTCTCTTTATTTCAAAAGCCAAAGCCCTCTCAACATGCTTAAAGGAGTTCATGTTCTTTAGCTCAACCTTTACGCCAAGGGTTGAACTTCCCTTGGGTCGAACAGACACATTGGCATCGCAGCGTAGACTTCCCTCTTCCATGTTTCCATCGCAAATCCCAAGATAACGAACAATACTCCTTAATGTTTTGAGATAAGAAACCGCCTCTTCAGGAGAATGGATCTCAGGCTTGCTTACGATTTCAAGGAGAGGGATTCCTGTGCGGTTAAAATCAACATAAGAATAGGGCTTTTTCTCGTCATGAATGAGCTTTCCAGCATCCTCTTCCAGATGGATCCTTGTTAAGTTGATAAGCTTTGGGCGTCCGTTTACCTCTATCTCAATTGCTCCCCCTTCGGCAATGGGTAACTCATACTGAGAAATCTGGTAATTTTTAGGGAGGTCAGGATAGAAGTAGTGTTTTCTTGCCATGATGGAAAGCCTATTGACCTTTGCACCCACTGCTAAGGCGAACTTTAAGGCATAGTGTATGGCTTCCTTGTTTAGAACGGGTAAAACGCCAGGCTGACCTGTGCAGATTGGACATACCTGAGAGTTGGGTGTAGCACCAAACTTAGTGGAACAGGAACAGAAGAGCTTACTTTTTGTCTTTAGTTGAACATGCACCTCAAGCCCAATAACCGGCTCAAACTCCATCGGCTCCCTCACAAAAAATTCGGTTTAGAAAAGTTAGTTAACGCTTAGTTTAAAATTCCAAAGAGTATCTGTCAATAGAGGGACAAGGGTGTTCTAAAAATCCTGGAAGTCTACTTTGCCATCTTGAGGAAGACTTTCCCTTTTGGTTTGAAGAGCCCTTAGGTTCAGACCTTGGGACAAAGTAATTACATCATTCTTAACAACGCATTGACTACAGCGCAAGCGGCAGGGCTTCCGCCCTTTCTACTTAGGTTTGTTATGTAAGGAATGTCTTCTCGAAGAAGCATAAGCTTTGCTGAAAGGGCTTTAACAAATCCTACGGGCATGCCAACAACGACTACATCTTCTCTTTCCTGCTCCTTTAAGACTTCTATAGCTCTAATCAGAGCCGTCGGAGCGTTGCCGATCACAATCAACCCAAGGTCGTTTTCCGTTTTAAGAGCAAGCTCTATTGCTTGTTCAGTTCTCGTGCCAAAGTTAACCTCCCCAATCCTATCTAAATAGCAGACCACCTTTTCCCTTGGATAGAGTCTTTTTGAGATGCCGGCTTTCGTCATCTCTACGTCAACAAGGATCTTCTTTTTATTTCCTAAATTCTGCAAGGCAAGCTCAATAGCTTTTGGATGAAAGACCATGGTTTCAATATACTCAGGGTCAGCCGTTGCATGAACTACCCTCTTTACAACCTCTCTCTCACGAGGCAAAAACCTGCTAAAGTCAAATTCCCTTTCAATAATGCGAAAGCTTTCTTCTTCTATGCTTTGTGGGGTGTAGGTTCTTATTTCGTCTATACGCTCCTTTACGATCTCGGCAAGTCTTTCATGTTGTCCAAGGGGCTTGGTTATCAGCACCTCCGCCGAAGGAAAATCAGCCTTAACTCTCTCAACAAGCTCCGGTAGGTCTTTCGTTACATGAACGCCAGCTGAGAGAAATAGAGGATGAAGGATTACCCTTTTTGCCCCATCCTTAAGGCACTGCCTTAGGGCAGACTCCACATCCGGTTCCCCAAATTGAAGATAGGCTAACACCACATCCTCTTCTGGCACATCAAGGATTTTAGAGAGATAACACCTAAAGGGCTCCCAAGCATTGGCAGACCGCTTTGGGCTCCCATGCAACACGAGCATTATCTTTTCTTTCTCACCTTTCATCTTAAAGGGGCCTCCATTAGTAAAGTTGCCTTTCCTTCATGACAGGAAAGTTTTACCTTTGCTCCAAATAGTAAAGGGTAATTTTTTTTACCATGTCCAAAGGGAAAGTCAATCCCAATGGGAATATTTTCTGGCAGGTTATGCTGAAGGCTATGGAGCAAGACTTCTGAAGAGATACCGCCTAAGTCTCCAAATGCAATGCCTTTTATTCTCCTGGTAGATAAAGTGAGGATAACCTGTATGAGAGACCGCTCCAAGCGATGGGGTGCTTCCTTCACATCTTCAAAAAAGAGGACCATATCTTCTTCGAAAGGAAGATAAGGGGTCCCGCATAGGCTGGCAAAGGTAGCAAGGTTCCCTCCAATGAGATATCCATGGGCTTCTCCCTCTCGGTAAGACCTTCCTTCAAGAACAAGCTCTCTTCTTTTCCCCTCAAGGAGCTCCAATAAAAAGTTAAGGCAATCTTTTTCGACCTCAGGTAAGTTGAGGACCATCGGGGCATGGATACCCATTTTTCTAAATTTTTTCCAAAAGTAGGAGTGAAGGATTGTGATATCGGAAAAGCCAATTAAAGGAGGGATTTGGGAGGGCTTAAGGTTTGATTTTTCTAAATACTCATCTAAGAAGGGAAGTATTTTTATGGCTCCAAAGCCACCCCGAACCGCCCATAGATAATCAAACTCTTGCGTGGCAATGATTTCCGCTAAAAGAAAGGCTGTTATCGAAGGGATAGACGGAGTAGGGTCCGCAAAGGTTTTAAAGGATATTCCAAGTCCTTTTAGGACTTCAAGCCCCTTTGCTAAATCCTCTTCCTTTGGGGGGCTTGAAGGCTGAACTATGGCAACGCGGAGCATCTTTTCCAAAGAAGATAGAGTCCTTGAAGCGTAAGAAGAGGCTCAACTCTTTTTATCCGCCTACTTAAGGGAGAAATTACCCTGGCAAGCCCTCCTGTTGCTATGACCTCAGGATTGGTCTTCATTTCAGAGCTAAGCATGTCAATCAAGCCATCAGCAAGGCAGGCAAATCCATGAAGGATTCCGCTTTTCATCGCTGAGATGGTATCTTTCCCGAGAGGAGATTCTGGAGGTGAAAAAAGGTCTATTTTAGGGAGCTTTGCCGTCTTGAAAAAAAGACTTTCTGAGGCAGAAAGAACACCAGGAGCAATAGCGCCACCAAGATAGATTCCAGCCTCAGAAATACAATCAAAGGTAGTAGCTGTCCCAAAAACAACGACGATGCAAGCCTTCCTATACTTTTCCCAGGCTGAAAAGGCGTTAACAATCCTATCTGCCCCAACCTCAGAAGGATACTTCAAATCTATCTTTATGGGAACAGTCTCTGGGCTTGCAACTAAGACCTCTCTTGCAAGCCATTTTCTCCCCAGTTCAACCCAAAAGGGGGTCAAGCTTGGAACAACAGAAGAGATAGAAAGTCCTTTAATTTCGTGAAGCTTGACTTGGTATAAGTCTAAAAAACCTTTTAGCTTTACTAAGAGCTCTTCAGTTGAAACAGGGGTTTCAGTGCGAAAGCTTCCGCAAGCCTTTAGCGCTCCGTCAAGATGGAAGATGGCAAAGCCAGTAGAGGTGTTTCCAACATCTACGGTCAGTAGATACTCAGACATGGGCTAAGAGATAGCAAACCCAGTTATCCTTTGCTCTTTTTTCAAGGATTTTAACCGGTGCTTTATTTAAGGTAGACTCAATCTCTTCACACATAGTATAGACAATGCCTGAAAGGATGTAATATCTTGCTGAAAAAAATTCTTCTTTGCTCAAGAGCTCCAACAACAACCCTTTATAAAGGTTTGCTAAAATAAGGTCCCCCTCGTAGGGTAGATGCTCCCGAACATCTCCTTCTATGACCTCTGCAGAAAGGTTGTTTAAGGCAAGGTTATGCTTGGCTACTTTTACACAAAGGGGATTGTAGTCAAGGGCAACAACCTCTTTTCCAAGCTTTGCCCAAAGAAGGGTTAAAATTCCGCTTCCACAACCAAGGTCAAAAACCTTCTTAATAGTTGGGTCAAGGTTGTAGAGGTCCCATGAAGCGTTGAGCACCATCTCTGTTGTGGGATGAATGCCTTCACCGAAGACAACGCTTGGGTCAAACCGAAGGTCATATTCTCCTTCATACCAAATGGGGGCAATCTTTATAGGACCTACATTGAAAGGCCGAGGGACCCGCCTTTCGTTCCACTCCGAAAAGGGGACAACATCCTTTATGTCAAGAATAAGGTTATACTTTTTAACAAGGCTTTCTACAAGCTCATCCTTTGGCTTATGAAAGAAAAGAACTCCTATCCCATCCTCTTCCCAATACCCAATAAGGTCTGGATCATCAAAGGTTCGTAGCTCAGGATGAGTGTTTCTAAAGCCGTAGATGTAGAATTTTGTGTATTCCTTGTAGGGCGGTCTAAGCATCTCTATAAGCTTACTTAGTTAAGGAAAAATTTCAACAGTCTTTCAAAGAAAGGTGCCCCAAGATACTGAAAAATAAGCCCTAAGAAAAGGTTTAGTAAGAGCCAAAGGAGGATGAGATACCTTATACGCCTTTTCTTTTTTACAAAGAACCCTTTTTCTAAGCCTTCGCGGGCAAACACTCTTCTAAGAAAGGAAATTCTCTCATAGAGACCGTAGTGATGCCATGATTTCTCAAAAAGTTGCCCTGTTACCTCACCAACCTTGTATAGGGCTTTAACTAAAGGAGCCTCTGACCCAAGGTAATAGCAGGCAAACAAGTCAGCCTCCCTTTCTAAGGACCTTAAAAAATAGGCAAAAATGTAACGGAAGAAGATAAAAGCAAAGATTATCAGGTAGATGGAAAGGGATATTTCAAAGAGCCCTTTGTTTTTTTCAAAAAATTCAGAAAAAGCATCAACATCTTCAAAGGTAAGAGCAAAAGGAAGGAAGAAGAGGAAAAGCAAGTTCAGCAGATACAAAGCGAAGCTAAGGAGGAGAAGGAATAGCCATACTCCGTGATGATTACGCAGGTGGGCAATCTCATGGGCTAAAACCCCAAGCACCTCATCCTCATCAAGCACTTTCAAAAGAGGCTCGCTAAAGAAGAGATACCTGAAGGGAGGAACAAAACCTAAAACACCAGCCGTGTAAAGCCTTGCTCCTATGGGCTCAAGGACGAGGATGTTCCGAAATTTAATCCTTAAAGCTCTGGCAAAGTTTTCTATGAGATTTCTCAAATAGCCTGAAGAAAGCTCATAAACTGGAAGGATCTTTACCATCATTGCTGGCGCAAGGGTAAGAATAAGAAAAATAAAACTTACGGTACGGAAAGGGTAATCAAAGGTAAAATATTCGGCGGTTTCTTCAAGAAGGTATAGCAGAAGAAGGGGAAAAAGCAGCGCAGAAAGGAGCCTTGTATACTTTAAGTTCAGATTGTGGAGAAGAATTCGGGCTGGCAAATAATAGTGAAAAAAGAGTAAAAAAGAAGGTATAAGACCAAAATACCTGTCCTCAAAAAACTTCTTAACTCCAAAAATGCTTAAGTCTGCAGTAAAAAAGGAAAAAATCATCAGAAAAATAAGGATATGCACAGAACGAGGAGGTCTGCTACTTGATGGAAGAGCCTTTCTAAATAATATCAAAATTAAAAAGAAAAGAACTTCTTTCGAAAGAAAAAGAAAAACTAAAAACCAACTGTTTATGCCTAAATCAAGAGGAGGAGTAAGCTCAACGAGTAAAAAGGCAAACCAAAGGAATATTAAATCTTCATAGATCACTCTTAAAATTTAAAAGGAAAGTAGATATTTAACAAGGGCTTGCCTTTCCTCAGGAGAGATCTTCTTCGTAAGGTTAATAAAGGGCTTCATCACTCCAAACCTTGATTTATCCATGATAGGTTCTCGCTTACCAAGAAAGAACTCTTCAAGCTCTTTTGCCTTGCCAGCGTAAGCTTTAGAGACCTCTTTTACTGAAGGGGCAACTACGCTTGATCCTTCAGAGTGACAGGCTGAGCACCCTAACCTTTGAAAAACCTTCTTTCCCATTTTGGCATCCTGCGCATATAATTGGCTCGTAAAAATAAGACTGCCTACTAAAGTTAAAGCTAAAACATTAACTGATTTTTTAAACATTATGAACCCTCCTCCTTACCTATTAATAAAATATCCCCCTTTTTCAACCTTTGACCGAGGGCAAACTCATAGGCTGACATCCTCTTTTTACCTTCAAGCTGAACCTCTTCAAGCAAAAGGGCACCCTTCCCACAAATAACTAAAATGCCTTCTTTTGATATGTTCAAGACTGTGCCGGGTGAACCATCGCCTTCTTTAATATCTATGTTCTTTGCCTTGTAAACCTTGAGGATTTTCCCTTGATAGTAGGTCCAAGCAGATGGCCAGGGTTGAAACGCCCTAACTTTTCGTTCGATCGTCAAGGCATCCTCATCCCATCTAAAAAAGCCGTCTTCCTTTTTAAGAAGCGGGGCATAGGTTGCCTTATCATGTTCCTGAGGCTGAGGAACAAGCCTTCCTTCTTTGTGGAGCTTTAAAGCCTTATCAAGGGCGACGACGGCTAAATGCTTTAGCTTCTCTGTTAAGCTCGGAGTTGTCTCATCTTCCGCAATTTCTATCCTTTCTTGAAGAAGAATAGGTCCGGTATCCATGCCCTCATCCATCTGCATAACGGTGATGCCTGTTTCACCTTCACCTGTAAGAATGGCGTAGGCAATAGGGGAGGCTCCCCGGAATTTTGGTAAAAGTGAGGCGTGAAGATTCCAAAAACCAAATCTTGGGATCTGGAGTAGCTCAGAAGGCAAGATCTTTCCGTAGGCAAAGACAACTCCCAGGTCCAAATCAAAGTTTTTTATCCTTTCCAAAAAAACCTCATCCCGGAGCTTAGCAGGCTCAAGAACTGGCAACCCCTTTTCTTCAGCCCAGGTCTTAACGGGAGAAGGGGAGGGCTTAAGCCCTCGCCCTTTTGGCTTTTCTGTTTGAGTGACAACTAACACCAAATTTTCGTTGTAGTATAAATATTCAGCAACAGGGATAACAAATTCCGGCGTCCCAAAAAAGGCTACTCGGTATTTTTTCATTTAGTGCTTTACTTTCTTGTGAAATTCAAATTCTCCTGTCTCGTTTACGTCAACCACTACCACGTCCCCCTCAGTAAAAACCCCTTCAAGCACTTTTATGGCTAAGGGGTTTTCTATGTATCTCTGGATAGCCCTCTTCAAGGGTCTTGCTCCAAAGATGGGGTCGTATCCTACTTCAGCGATCTTTTGCTTTGCCCTTTCAGTGATCTCCAAGAATAACCCCTTTTCAGCAAGGCGAGAGTTGAGATACTTTATCTGAATGTCGACTATTTGCAAGATATGGTCCATCGTAAGGTTGTTAAAGATGATGATTTCATCGATCCTGTTTAAGAATTCAGGTCTTAAGGTAGTCTTAAGGAGGTCCATGATCTTTCTTTCAATCTCTTCCTTCCCGTAGAATCCTTCTTGGAAGTAGTGGCTTCCAAGGTTTGAAGTCATGATAATGATGGTGTTGCTAAAGTTGACGGTGCGTCCTTTACCGTCGGTAAGCCTTCCGTCGTCAAGCACTTGAAGTAGGATGTTAAACACCTCAGGATGAGCCTTTTCAATCTCGTCAAGAAGGATAACTGAATAGGGCTTTCTCCTAACAGCTTCGGTCAATTGTCCACCCTCTTCGTAACCAACATACCCTGGGGGGGCACCAATAAGCCTTGACACTGAATGCTTTTCCATGTATTCGCTCATGTCTAATCTAATCAAGGCTTTCTCGGTGTCAAACATAAACTCAGCAAGGGCTTTAGCAAGCTCTGTCTTACCAACGCCGGTTGGACCAATGAATAGGAAGGAGCCAATAGGCCGGTTTGGGTCCTTGAGCCCAGCTCGAGCTCTACGGATGGCGTTTGCGATGGCAGATATTGCATGATCCTGCCCAACTACCCTTTCCCTCAATCTGTCCTCAATCTTAAGGAGCTTTTCCCTTTCTGATTCGAGAAGCCTCTTCACCGGGATGCCCGTCCATTTAGAAATTATCTCGGCAATGTCCTCTGCATCAACCTCCTCTTTAAGGAAACGTTTACCCTTTTGAACCTCCGAAAGCTTTTCGTTCTTTTGGGCTAATTCCTTCTCAAGCTGAGGGATAAGCCCGTAGATGATCTCTGCTACCCGGTTTAGGTCTCCTTGTCTCTCTGCCTGCTGAGCTTCAATCTTAAGCTGGTCAATCCTCTCTTTGATCTTTCTGATCTCTTGAATGATCTCCTTTTCCCTTTGCCATTGAGCCTTCATTTCTTCAGCTTGCTTTCGGAGTTCAGTAAGTTGTTCGAGAAGCTTTTGCAACCTCTCCTTAGCCTTGGGGTCAGTTTCCTTCTCTAAGGCAACCTTTTCGATCTCAAGCTGCTTGATCTTTCTTTCAATCTCGTCTATCTCGGTTGGCATAGAGTCGATCTCGATCCTAAGCTTTGCTGCCGCCTCATCTATAAGGTCTATAGCCTTGTCAGGTAGGTATCTATCAGTAATGTAGCGATGAGAAAGGGTAACGGCTGCTATGATGGCGTTGTCTGTAATTTTTACACCGTGGTGAACTTCATACTTTTCCTTAAGACCCCTGAGGATTGCTATAGCTTGCTCTATCGTTGGCTCTTCGACATACACAGGCTGGAAACGTCTCTCTAAAGCCGGGTCCTTTTCTATGTATTTTCTGTATTCTTCGATGGTTGTTGCGCCGATGCAGTGTAGCTCACCCCTTGCAAGGGCTGGCTTTAGCATGTTTGCCGCATCCATAGCCCCTTCAGCTGCACCAGCCCCAACGATAGTATGGATCTCATCAATGAAGAGGATGATCTCTCCCTCGCTTGCCTGCACTTCAGCAAGTATTCCCTTTAGCCTTTCCTCAAACTCTCCCCGATACTTTGTTCCTGCAAGGAGGCTTCCGAGGTCAAGCTGAATAATCCTCTTATTTTTTAAGATTTCTGGGACATCGCCCGCCACAATCCTCTGGGCAAGCCCCTCAACGATAGCAGTTTTACCAACGCCTGGCTCACCAACGAGAACAGGATTGTTTTTAGTTCTCCGAGAAAGGATATGCATTACACGACGGATCTCTTCGTCCCTTCCGATAACTGGGTCAAGCTTTCCAGCCCTGGCAAGGGCTGTAAGATCCCTCCCGAAACGTTCAAGGGCTTGATACTGCTCCTCAGGGTTCTGGTCAGTGATACGCCTTCCCTTGCGGATCTGCTTGATAACTTCCATGGCTGAGGTAAAGGTTGCTCCTCTGCGGCGGAGGGCTTCGCCAGCTTTAGTAGGGCTATCGATTATGGCTAATAGAAGATGCTCAGTTGAGATGTAGGCATCCCGCATTTCTTTTGCTAAAGCTTCAGCCCTGTCTAACACCTGTTTTAAAGGCATGGATATGTAGAGCTGATAAGCCCCACCTGAGACCTTTGGAAGCCTTTCTAAAATCTCGTCAAGCTCAGTAGAGATTATCTTTGAATTTATGCCCAGCCTATCAAGGATGGTGGAAATAATCCCACCCTCTTGCTCTATCATCGCTTTAAGTAGATGCTCCGGATGGAGCTCCGTGTGATTGTAAGACTCTGCAAGTTTTTGTGCAGATTGAAGCGCCTCCTGAGCTTTAAAAGTAAACTTTTCAAGCTTCATGTAACAACCTCCGACAAAGTCTTTTTTCTTTTAAAGATAAAAACAAGGTTTAAGAATTCAAGGTATGAAATGTCTGAACTAAGGGTCTTGAATTTAAAAACGATGTGTTTAACTTTTATGTTAGAAAAAGAAAAATAAAATTTAAAAGGAGGTGATAGGTATGGCTGACTTAGTAGTATGGCGTCCATTTCAAGAATTAAGAAAGGAAATTGACAGACTATTTAATGAATTCTTTAGCAGACCTTTAATTCCTGAAAAGTTTGAATGGTTTGAATGGACACCAGCTGTGGACGTATCTGAAACTGAGGATAGTATAATTGTAAAAGCTGATTTACCTGGTGTAAAACCAGAGGAGATTGAAATTAACATTTCTGACAACATCCTGACTATTAGAGGTGAAAAGAAGAGAGAAGAGGAGGAAAAGAAGGAAAACTTCTATCGTGTAGAAAGGTATTATGGAAGTTTTATGAGAGCTATTCAACTTCCAACTGAGGTAGATGTAGAAAAGGTAAAGGCAACTTACAAAGACGGTGTCTTAAAGGTTGTTTTACCTAAGAAGGTTGAGCCAAAGAGAACCATTAAGGTTGAAGTTGAGAAGTAAAATGGTCGTATCCCTGGGGGGTAACCTCCTTTAGCCCCCCAGGTTCTCTTAAAAACAACTTTCTTTCTGAGATAATTTCGCCTACTTCATAAAGTCTTCTGCTTAGAGTTTCTTCAATCTTTTTGATTGCCTTTAAATTTTCTTTTGACACCGTAAAAAGGAGGGCAAAATCTTCTCCCCCAGCCAAGGCATCATCTATGGTTGCGGAAGGAGCAATGGGAATTTTTTCTACCTCAACGATTGCTCCAACGTTTGATGGTCTGCAAAGACGATGGAGGTCAAGGAGAAGACCGTCTGAAATGTCAATCATGCTTTCTACAATCGGGCTTAGGTGGCGTCCAAGCTCAACTTCAGGCTCTGGGCGAAGATGGGCTAACCGAACTTCTTCCGGGATTTCTTCAAGGGGTTTTTCTTTTATTAGTCTTAAGAAGGCTGAACTTGCTCCAAGAGGTCTTGAAACAAAGATTTTATCCCCTGGTTTGGCGGTTGACCTAAGCACCGGTCTTTCAGCTACACCAACCATGGCAAGATTTAAGAAAAAGACCGGGCTTCTTACCGTGTCTCCGCCAACAAGCTTTGCCGAATACTTTTCTAAACAGGCGTTCAGTCCTTCAAGCAAGGGGTCAAGCCAAGCTTTATCAAGGGCAAGGCTTGAGCCAAGGGTAAGGACGGCATAGAGAGGGGTTCCGCCCATGGCGGCAATGTCTGAAAGGTTAACCGCTGAGAGCTTATAACCAAGGTCAAAAAAGGTATAGTAATCAAGTTTGAAGTGGATGCCCTCAACAAGGGCATCCGTTGTGAAAAGCAAGTATTTGTTATCTTGAAGTTTGATGACCGCGCAGTCTTCTTCTGAAGAAGCAAGAATTTCTTTATTTTGCGGAAGAAATTTTCTTAAGTATTCGATCCACTCCTGTTCGGTCACGCTTCTAACTTAAAAAAATTGTTATTCTGCGCTCATAAGCTCAAAGTCGCTGAAAAAGAAAGGGATTTCCCTGCTTGCCGATTCTTTGCTATCAGAACCGTGAACGGTATTTTTTTCCTTATCAAGCCCGTAGAGTTTTCTTATGGTTCCTTCTTCTGCTTGAGCAGGGTCGGTTGCGCCCATAAGTTCCCTCACCTTGGCTATGGCATTTTCTCCCTCTAAGACCATGGCTACGATAGGACCTGAGCTCATGTAGTTTGTTAAATCTTCATAAAAGGGTCTCTCCTTATGGACAATGTAGAAGGCTTTTGCTTGCTCTTTAGTGAGACGCACCTTCTTTAGGGCTACAACCCGAAGCCCCTTTTCTTCAAAGTGAGCAATAATCTTTCCGATAAGGTTTCTGCTAACACCGTCAGGTTTTATCATCACAAGAGTCCGTTCCATCATCCCCTCCTTTATCATTTTTATGATGTTGCCAAACTATAACCGAGATTTCCTGCTTTTACAAGCTCCTTGGTTGTTGTGAGAAGGGTTGCAAGGCTTTCACATTCCTCCGTCTTGTCAAGAGATGGCAGGAGCCTCTTCGAAAAAATCCTTTTAACTCTCCAATTTTGAGGAAAGCGAAGGATCTACCCTTTTATGTCCCCCTTAGCCTAAGCCCTTAAGGCGGTAGACTGAAGAGTCCCCTTCTGTCGGCCTTAGCCGAAGCCCTAAGCGTCAGCGAAGGGACTCTGTTTTGTCACGCTGAGGCGGCGAGCGCGA
>CAZJUD010000144.1:0-5490 GCA_964549125.1 uncultured Caldimicrobium sp. | reverse complement strand
CCCCTCAGGACGACAAAATAGGGGGCTCAGGATGACCCCCAGACACGATGACAAGGTATGCCTGTAAGAATTTTCGAACAGCCTACTCTTTCCTTGCATAAAGATTTATCAATGGTATAATTAGAAAAATTCGATTTTGGTGTTAAATGTTTGAATTCTTAAGAAAGGGCGCAACTTCAATCTTTGCCAAAATCTTCCTTGCCATAATCGTCATTGTCTTTGTTTTTTGGGGGATTGGCACTTTTACTGGAGATAGGACTGAGGTTGTGGCTGAAATCTCAGGAGAAAAGATCACTGCAAGGGATTTTAGAGAATACTACAACTATCAGCGCTATCAACTAAAGCTTGCCTTTGGGGAGGGTGCTCAAGAGATAGCCAGGGACCCAAAATTAAAGGAAGAGGTCCTGTTTAACCTTATCAGAAAAAGGTTACTTCGTAGATACGCTGAAGGGCTTGGTCTTTCAGTAAGCGACGAAGAGGTAGAAATGTATCTTGCTCAGATACCAGCCTTCCAGGATAAAGGCGTCTTTAGCCTCGCAAAGTATCAAAGCCTCCTTCGAGAAGTAGGAGTTACCCCGAAGTTCTTTGAAGAGCTCCTAAAGCAAGACCTTTTGGAACAAAAGCTCTCTTTCCTTCTAAACTCAGCCCTTTTGACCTCGAAAAAAGAAGCCGAAGACTTTGCTAAGTTCTATTTTCAAATCCTTCATTTTAAGATAGCTGAACTTCCCTACAAATCCTGTGCTGCAGAACTTAAACCAACGGATTCCGACCTTGAAAACTTCTTCCTTACAAGAAGGGACCTTTACACCGAAGAAGAAAAAGTTAAGCTTACTTATCTTTTCTTACCCTTTGAAGGACCAGCCGAGGTAAGCGAAAAAGAAATAAGAGAGTATTACGAGAAAAATCTCACAAGGTTTAAAGAGCCTTTCAAGGTGAAGCTCAAGCAGGTCTTTATAGAGGGAACTGACCAAATTGCCTTTAGCAAAGCCCAAAGCTTAAGGGCAGAGATTAAAGACCTTAAAGATTTTGCAAAGCACAAGGGTATTTCTCAATGGTATGACGAAAATTCCCTCCCTCAGGAGCTAAAAAATCTTATCAAATCTGCCAAACCCGGTCTAATTTTAGGTCCTCTTAAGGTTGAAGGGGGTTTCATAATCGTTGGTGTAGAGGAAATATCACCCGAGAGGCTTCTAAAGCTTGAAGAGGTTAGAAGTAGGATTGTCTCAGAGCTAAAGGAGGAAAAAATAAAGACAAATGTTATAGCTAAGGCAACTGAGCTCTATACCAAAGTGGTGAAAGAGGACGGGCTAACAGCCCTTTCCCAAAAAGAAGGCTTAAAACTTGAGGAAACACCCTATCTTGAAAGAAAGGAGCTTTTAAAGGTTATCCAAGACCCGCAGACGGTAGATAAGATTTTTAAAGAAAAGAAGGGATCTTATCTTCCGCCAATTCAAACTACTAAAGGGGTTTTTCTTGTAGAGATCAAAGATAGAAAAGAAAAAAGGAACTTGGAATTTGCCGAGGTCAAAGATAGGGTAAAAGAAGATTACCTTAAAGAAAAGGGAAAAGCCCTCTGTGAAGATAAGGCTAAGAGCTTAATTGTTGCAGTGAAGAAAGGGGAAGATTTTGTCAAGGTAGCCCAAGCTAAAGGCTTTAAGATTTTAGAAGCTACGACAAAAAGAAAAGACTTGAATCCCGAGATAGGTTTAAGCAAGGACCTAAGGCTTGGGATTATCGAGGAACCAAGGGTTTTAGAAGACAGAACTCAAGTGCTTTATCTTGTAAGAGTAGAAAACCCGGTCAACCTTACGCCAGAGGAGATTTCCATAGCAAAAGAAGCTTTAATCTCCCTTAAGAAGGATGTTATTGAGCGAGCCCTTTTTAAAGACCTTCAGGACAAGAAAAACATAAAGATCTATCCTTTGTTTGAAAAGCTTTAAAAAGACTTTCTATTTTGAAAGGGATTTAAGGGGGTAGTATGCCAAAAAGGACGGATATAAAGAGGATACTGATTATAGGCTCGGGACCGATAGTTATCGGTCAGGCGTGCGAGTTTGATTATTCTGGAAGTCAAGCTTGCAAAGCCCTGCGGGAAGAGGGCTATGAGGTCGTTCTTGTTAACTCAAACCCAGCGACCATCATGACTGACCCTGAAATGGCAGACCGCACCTACATTGAACCCCTTACTCCTGAGGTCTTGGAATACATCATTAAAGAGGAAAGACCGGATGCCCTTTTACCAACCCTTGGTGGGCAAACGGGTTTAAACCTTGCCTTTGCCCTATCAAGAAAGGGTGTTTTAGAAAAATATAAGGTTGAGCTTATCGGAGCCAAAGAATCAGCCATTGAGAAGGCAGAGAGCAGAGAGCATTTCAAAAAGGCTATGGAAAGGATCGGGCTAAAGGTTCCAAAAAGCGCCATCGTAAAATCTTTAGCAGAGGCAGAAAAGGCGGTTAAGGAAATAGGGTTTCCGGTTATCGTCAGACCAAGTTTTACCCTTGGGGGCACAGGGGGTGGCGTAGCCTACAACATTGAAGAGCTAAGGGAAATAGTTTCCGCAGGGCTTGAAGCCTCGCTTATTCACGAAGTAATGCTTGAGCAGTCCGTGTTGGGTTGGAAAGAATATGAGCTTGAGGTGATGAGGGATTTCAAGGATAATGTTGTGATCATCTGCTCCATTGAGAACTTTGACCCTATGGGAGTTCATACGGGTGATTCTATAACCGTTGCTCCTTCTCAAACCCTTTCAGACGTGGAATACCAAAGGATGAGGTTTGCTGCGCAGGCGGTTATTCGAGAGATCGGCGTTGAAACTGGTGGGTCGAACATTCAGTTTGCCATCAATCCGGATACCGGCGAAATGGTTGTGATCGAGATGAACCCAAGGGTTTCTCGTTCTTCAGCCTTGGCAAGTAAGGCAACAGGATATCCTATTGCGAAGATTGCAGCAAAGCTTGCTGTAGGCTACACCCTTGACGAGCTGGCAAACGACATAACCAAAGAAACCAAAGCAGCCTTTGAGCCAACCATTGACTATGTGGTGGTAAAGATACCTCGCTTTACCTTTGAGAAATTCCCAGAGGCTAAGGACGAGCTAACAACCTCCATGCGTTCTGTAGGGGAGACGATGGCTATTGGTAGGACCTTTAAGGAGGCTTTACAGAAGGCAATCGCTGGTCTGGAGATTGGAAGGTATGGCTTTGGTGCTGACGGAAAATCCCCCTCAGACGGAGGGGAAATCCTACCCCTTGAGCTTATCAAGGAAAAACTTGCTCGTCCAAACAGCCAAAGGCTCTTCTACATCAGAGAAGCCTTTAAAGCCGGGCTAACGATTGACGAAATATACAGGCTCTCCTACATTGACCGTTGGTTCCTCTACAACCTTTGGGAGATCTTTACTGTCAGCGAAGAACTAAAAGGAAGACCTCTTGAATCCATCTCGGCTGAGGAATTTATAGAGCTAAAACAGATGGGCTTTACGGATTATCAGATTGCCTTTTTAACCGGCTCAACCGAGGTTGAAGTAAGAAAAAGAAGATTAGCCTTAGGGATTAAGCCAACCTATAAGCTTATTGATACCTGCGCGGCAGAATTTGAGGCCTACACACCCTACTTTTATTCAACCTATGAAGTAGAAAACGAAAGTCGGGCAAGGCTTTCTAAAAACAAAAAGGTCATCATCATTGGAGGTGGACCAAACCGCATCGGTCAAGGCATTGAGTTTGACTACTGTTGCGTCCATGCCATTAAAGCCTTAAAAGAACGCGGGATAGACGCAATTATGATAAACTCAAACCCAGAGACAGTGTCTACAGACTATGACGTCTCAACAAGGCTTTATTTTGAGCCATTAACCTTTGAGCATGTGCTCAACATCTACGAGGAAGAAGACCCGGACGGTGTGATAGTGCAGTTTGGCGGTCAAACCCCACTTAACCTTGCCATGCCTCTTTACAGAGCTGGCGTCAAAATCCTTGGAACAAGTCCACTTCAGATAGACAGAGCAGAGGACAGGGAAAAGTTTGATGCCCTCTTGGAGAAGGTAGGATTGAAAAGACCAAAGGCTGGTATAGCAAGAACCAAGGATGAAGCCTTGGAAGTAGCCAAAAAAATTGGCTATCCAGTCTTGGTCCGACCTTCCTACGTGCTTGGTGGACGAGCTATGAAGATTGTTTATTCAGAATCAGAGCTCATGGAATACATAGAGACGGCGGTAAAGGTTCAACCAGAGCATCCTATACTTATTGATAGGTTTCTTGAGGATGCTCTTGAGGTTGATGTTGATGCCATATCCGATGGTGAAACAGTAGTTGTTGCGGGAATCATGGAACATATTGAGGAGGCTGGGGTCCATTCAGGTGACTCTGCCTGTATACTCCCCCCTGTAAACATCCCTCCAAAGCTCATAGACGAAATCCGTAGGGCAACGCATGTTTTAGCTAAGGAGTTGGAGGTCAAGGGGCTGATAAACATTCAGTTTGCTATAAAGGATGAGGAGCTCTATGTCCTCGAAGTGAACCCTCGTGCTTCAAGAACTATTCCCTTCGTTTCAAAAGCAATAGGTGTACCCTTAGCTAAGCTTGCCACTTGGATTATGCTTGGAGAATCCTTAAAAGACCTTGGCTTCACCCAAGAGATATGGCCCAAGTATTATTCCGTGAAAGAAGTGGTCTTTCCGTTTAAGCGTTTTCCTGGGGTTGATGTAACCCTTGGACCGGAGATGAAGTCAACCGGCGAAGTTATGGGTATAGACTGGGAGCCATCCTTAGCCTATGCCAAGGCTCAGTTTGCTGCCGGGATGAGGCTTCCTCTATCCGGAAGGGTTTTTATCTCCGTTAAGGATGAAGACAAGCCACAGGTCGTTGAAATAGCTAAAGTCTTAGAAAGCCTCGGGTTTGAAATAGTAGCCACCGAAGGAACGGCAAGATTCTTAGAAGACTTCGGGATCAAAGTTAAGGTCATCCCCAAAATTTCAGAAGGAAGACGGCCAAACATCCTTGACCTTATCAAAAATAAAGAAATCGACCTGATGATAAACACCGCCAAAGGAAAGGTTAGTAAACTTGATGCCTACCTTATCCGGAGATATGCCATGGAACTTGATATCCCCTATGCCACAACTATCTCTGGCGCTCGAGCCATGGTCTGCAGTATAAGAAAACTTAGGGAAAAAAGCTTCTCCTACTCAGCCCTTCAAGATTATTATAAAACTCTGCCCTTTAATTATTATACTAAACTGTAATTTAGCAAAAAACGAGGCTCTTTTCCTAAAGCGCTTGTTCTTTTAAACCAAGCGATAGCAAAGCTCCTTCCCCTTCCTTGCCCTAATTTAGTAAAACGCTTCAAAGATGTTATTACTAATGTCAATGTCATCTTTTATTCCTAATTTGAAATGTCATGGTGTTATCTTTCCCAACCCTTCCCTCTCATCCGTTATTTCCTCAAACCGAACCCTCCATCTATGAAGAGAAGGAACCATCTGAACAAACA
>CAZJUD010000143.1:0-3640 GCA_964549125.1 uncultured Caldimicrobium sp. | reverse complement strand
GGAAGACAAGCTGAACCAGGTAAAGTTATTGCTTAAGGTATTTTCCCCTTCCCTTGTTTAAAACTAAAAGGGAAGGGGGTCATTAAAAATTTCGTCAAATCAAAGCAAGGATTTCTAAAAAAAAATGGATAGAAGAGCATTTTTAAAGGGACTTTTTTTGACTGGAAGCTTGGTAGCTCTTGGGAGTTCAATATACCTTTTGCAAGATAAACCAAAACAAAGGAAAGCAGAAGTTCTTGGTCCTTTACCGGGCGTAGAAGTTGGTGGCTTAATTAGGCCACCCGGAGCACTTCCTGAAGAGGAGTTTAGAGCAAAATGCATAAGCTGTGGTGTATGTGTGAATGTATGTCATGTGATGAAGTACGACGCCATTGCTATCGTTGGTTTATGGGATTTTAAAAACTTTGGGACACCTTACGTTAAGGATATGCGTGATTTTCCGTGTGGTCTATGTATGGAGTGTCCAAAACATTGTCCTACTGGTGCGCTTCAGAGGGTAGAAAAAGAGAAAGTTAGGATGGGTGTGGCTCTGATAGATTATAACCTTTGTTTTGGTTGGAACGGAGATGTCTGTCTATCCTGTAGCAAGGCTTGTCCATTGGGGGCCTTTGTGTTTGATTTTCATTATAGCCAATGGGGTAATCAGCCAAACATCAACGAGAGGTGTGTTGGTTGTGGCCTATGTGTTAAGTACTGTCCCTTAGGAGGGTCTGCAGTCAAGGTTGTCACAAGGAACCAATACGAAAGAATAAAAGAAAAGCGTCTGGAAGAGCTGAAAAGGCTCCTTGAGATGAGCCATGAAGAAAGATACAGGCTGGTTTACGCCAATAACCTACCACAAATCATGCTTAGGGGTAGAATTGTTGAACGTGAATACCGGTAGAGGTTAGCTTAAATGGAAAGTAAAAGAATGGCTCTTTTAACACAAGCAAGGGAGAAGAAGTTTAAAATTTCGAAGATACGGCGTTTTGTTTTACTGGCAGTTATCATCCTTTTTTTATTGCAATTCTTAAAGATTAAGCTTCTTGTGGGAAGTATGTCTGCTTCCTTAGTAGTTTGGGCGATAAGCCTGATAGATGTGTTTGCTTATCTTGAGAGCCTTTTAGCCTCAAAAAGCTTTACCCTGAGCACTTTCCTTGCAGCCCTACCAGTAGTTGGGATATACTTGATCTTTGGCAGAGCCTTCTGTGGTTGGGTCTGCCCTATGGATTATCTTTTTGAGTTTGTATCTAAGATAAGTTCCAAAAGGTTTAGTTTCTCTTTAGACCTCCCCCCATGGATAGGATACTTTATCCTCCTAATTTTTTTAATAATTTCTCTTTTTATCGGTATACCAATCTTTACCAATTATTTTTCTCATCTTACTAATTTTTTTAGAGCTTTAACTGGTTTAGTTTTTGCCGCATTAAGCCTTCCTTTTGAAACATCAGTCATAGCATACTCTCTTCTGATGATAATCATTCTTCTTGTTTTAGAATTTTTCTTTCCAAGGCTTTGGTGTCGGGTGCTTTGCCCTGTAGGGAAGGTTTATGGACTTTTCAACAAGGTAAGCCTCTTAAGCCTGAAGTTTAAGGATGGAATATGTGGCGAGTGTGCCCTTTGTGAGGACATGTGTTATATGAAAGTAAAGATCCTGCAGAATGTTGATCGCAAGGTGTTGAGGGATAGCAACTGTATTTACTGTGGCAGATGTGTTGATGGATGTGAGGCTCGAGGAAAAATAATTGAGATGAAAATTGGGAGGTGAGGTTGCGATGATAGTAAGCGGTTTCGTAGAGGTTATCAATGAATCCGAAGTGGATAGGATTGTAGAATCCTTGAGAGAGCTTAGATTGGAGGTGCACGGTATAAAAGATGAGAAGATTGTTTATCTTATTGAGAGGGAAGACCCAAAAGAGATAGAGAGAACGTTAGAAATGTTGAAAACCATTGAAGGGGTTAAAAACGTATATTTATGTTACTTTACCATTGAGGATGAACCTAAGGACGATCAAGTTCTTTTGAACATGTAGCCAAAGCCGTGGACTGTAACAATGTATTTCGGGTCAGATGGGTCATCCTCTAATTTATCTCTAAGATGTTTGATGTGGACATCTAAAACTCTACTCCAATCGTAAATCTTTTTCTTTTGCCAAATCTCTTTCCTAAGCTCTTCTCTTGAGACCACCTCATCAATTTTACTCACTAAAAGGTTTAGTATTTTCCATTCAGTAGGGGTGAGCTTTATCTCTTTATCATTTTTAAAGATCCTTTTTGCGGATAGGTCAATCCAAAGATTACCAACCTTAAAACCCCGGGCTTTGAGGTTGGTAAATAGTTCCCTCTTCCTAATAAGGGCTTTGCATCTTGCAACAAGCTCAAGAGGCTCAAAGGGTTTTGCTAAATAATCATCTGCACCCATCTCAAACCCCAACACCTTGTCTGAAACCGACCCTTTAGCAGTAAGAAGAAGAACTGGCAAGAGTGGATAGTAAGTTTTTAATTCCTTTAGCCAATTTAATCCGTTTTCATCTGGAAGCATAATATCAAGGATAATCAGATTAGGTTCAAAATTAGAGAAAAGCTCTTTAGCTTCTTTTAAACTTTGAGCTGTTTTAACTTCAAAACCTTCAAGCTCAAGAAAGGCGGAAACTACCTTTAGAATATCTTGGTCGTCATCCACAACTAAGATCTTTTGCTTCATGCTTCTATTTTATCTTGAGGAATGGAAAAATAAAAGATAGCTCCTTTTTCGCCGCTTTTAGCCCAAATTTTACCCCCATGAGCAGAAACATAAGCCTTGGCTATGGCTAAACCAAGTCCATAGCCCCCCTTTTCTCCTTTATAAAACTTTTCAAAAAGCTTTTCAGGTTCTACTTTTATTCCTTCTCCTTCGTCCCAGACCTCAAAGATAATCTCTCTATTACTGTCCACTAAGATTTCCTCTGCTTTTATGGTGATTTTTCCATTAAGTGGAGAATGTTTTATAGCATTATCTAATAGGTTTAGCAGGATCGTAACAATCTTTTCTCTATCTGCCTTTATCAAAAGTGCTTCAGGAACATTAACTTGAATTTTGATGCCCCTATCTTTCATCAATCCTTCGACTAATAGTAGGCATTCTTCTACCACCTCAAGAACAGAAAACTCGCTAATTTCTAACTCAAGAAGTTTAGCCTCTGCCTTTTCGATCTCAACCAGTGTGGTTAAAATATAAATTAGCCTTTCGCAGTTTCTTTTAGCTACATCTAAAAATTCTTTAGCCTTTGTGATAAGTTCCTTAGATAAACCTTCTTTATTTTGATCTAACAATAAATTTAGATATTCAATACTACCTTTTAAAGATGTTAATGGTGTTTTAATTTCATGAGCCATATTATACAAGATAAAACTCTTCTTTTCTATGAGACTTTCGAGTTCTTGATTCTTTATTTCTAATTCCTTCGTTGCCTTTCTAATTTCTTCTTCGAGTTTTATTTCGTATTCGTTTATTGTCTTTATAAAATTATTGATTCCTTGTATTATGAGTTGCCATTCATTCTCTACAAAAGAAATTTCAGATTCTCTTTTATCGCTTGTAGATACTTTATGGTAATACAACTTTTTTAATGTGTTAAGAATATTAACGATACAAAGTAAAGGTGTAAAGATAAATGTTTTG
>CAZJUD010000142.1:0-10771 GCA_964549125.1 uncultured Caldimicrobium sp. | reverse complement strand
CCGTCGCGGACCGAGAGCCCCTCCCCTCGCGCCGCCCGCGGCCCGCGTTTGGTGTCCCCCCACCCCGAAGCCCTGAGCGTAGCGAAGGGCCTCAGAGGTCCTTGATGCTACCTTTAGATGGCAAGGTATGTTTACAAGATTTTTCGAACACCCTCTATGCATGTTGTAAAATTAACCAAGCTGTTGTAAACTAAGCTTATGCAAAATCAGCCTATCGCTAAACAACCCGTTTTGATGCAACTTCCCTCAGGTTTATACCTTGGGCTTGTCTGCTACAATCCTCAGTTTGAAAACCTTAAATTCGTGCTTGAAAAAAGGGAATTTTTTGAAATGGAATGGCCAGCCTTAGTAATAACTCAAGAAAAGGGGCTCCTTCCCTTTTTGCTTGGAATACCCTACTTTACCATTCAGAGGTCCCAGATAATCTGGTATACAACGCACATTCCTGCCGAGCTTTTAAACTACTACCAATCTTTTATCCCCCTTCTTAAAGAGCCAAGTTTACCCGGGGAAGCTAAAACTCAACCTAAATCCAAAGTTAAGAAAGGGTCGGATAAAATAATCCCCTTTCCTCTGAAGAAAGATCAAGGGGGCTAAGCATGCCCTTGACCCCTCCGCTTATTGCACCATCCCTTCTTTCAGCAGACTTTGCAAGACTTGCTGAAGAGGTAAAAGCTGTTGAATCCGCAAAAGCAGACCTTTTGCACCTTGACGTGATGGATGGACGGTTTGTGCCAAACATCACCTTTGGTCCTCTGGTCATTTCTGCCATTCGTCCCCACACTACCCTTCCCTTTGATGTCCATCTGATGATAGTTGAGCCCTCAAGATACATTGAAGAGTTTGCCAAGGCTGGTGCTGATTGGATCTGCGTCCACGCTGAGGCAGAAATCCATCTTCACAGGACGATAACCATGATAAAAGAGCTTGGCAAAAAGGCAGGCGTATCCCTAAATCCTCATACTCCCCTTGAGATGGTGGAATATCTTCTGCCTGAGCTTGACTTTGTCTTAATAATGACCGTAAACCCAGGGTTTGGAGGGCAAAAGTTCATACCTCAGGTTCTAAAAAAGATTGAACGCCTTCGTAAGATGATAGATAGCAACGGTCTTAAAACTCTGATTGAAGTTGACGGTGGCATAAACCAAAAAACCGCAAAGGATGTGATTTCAGCTGGGGCTGATATCCTTGTTGCTGGAACAGCTGTCTTCAAAGAAAAGGATTACCGCTTAGCTATCGAATCTTTAAAATATCCCAAATAATCTTTGCACTCTTTATTCCATCATTGTAAATACTAACTATAAAGACAGGGATTAAGCTGAAGTAAAGCTCAGCCCTTAATAAATACTCTGTAATGCTAACAAGAACTGCCAAAAGGTAAAAAAGATTTTCACCCTTCTTTCTAAAAGGAATAACCTTGGCTAAACCATTTCTAAAAAAATACAAGTTTAAGGCAATGATGGGTATAAAAAAGAGCTTCCCTGTGCTGGGGAAAAGAACAAGCAAGCTTAATGGATAAAATAATGTAAAAAAAGAGCGAAGAAAAGCGAAGAAGACTACTGGTTTTGAGAATAAAGCTTTAGAAAAGCGGTAAAAGTAAGGTATGGCTGAAAGATAAGAAATAAAAACAACAGTTGCTAAAAGGTAATCTGAAAGGTGAGAAATATTTGGAAAGAAGGCGTTTACAAAGATAATAATTCCAGCAAAAAGCATCTGAAGCAAGGTTTTTAAACGCGCAACCCCAACTACTCGCAGGTCTTCAGGGAACCAGCTTCGCATCAAGGCAACGATAAGCTCACGAAAAATAAGAAGAAAAACCAAAGGATAGGACACATACTTCAAGTAAGAAAGGATTAAGAAAACAGAGGTTATGAATATCTTATCGGCAACCGGGTCAAGAAGGGTTCCAAGGAAGGTTTTTTTTCTCAATCTTCTTGCAAGGAAACCGTCAGCATAATCCGTCAAACCAAGAAGCGAGCCAAGGGCAAGAGAAGCAACCTTAGCCGAAGTGGATTCTAAGAAAAGAAGAAGACAGGGCAAGGGCAAAAGAAGGATCCTTAGCAGCGTAAGCCTGTTTGGGGTTAAGAATGTCCTCTCCTCTTGAGCTTTTCCTTTAAGCTCTTGAGTAGAAACGCTAATCTTCCCAAATCCTCCTTGGTAAACTCCCTATCCTTATAATAGCAAGATTGATAAATTTTTACAAACTCCCTTGCTAAATCTTTAACTTCTCCCTCGGGGAGAGTTTCAACAAACTCAGATAGACCTTGATTTTTACCCCTTTCAAAGCGAGCCTTCTTTAGAGTATCTAAAAATTCGGCAAGAAGCCTCTTTTCCTTTGGCTTAAAGTAGTGAGGAATTAGCTTTAGAGATAAGACTAAAGTCAAAATTCCTATTACCAATAAAAGAAGCCAAACTCCTGCCCGGGGTTCAAGAAGAGATTTTGGGGAGGCGAGCGGGATATCTCTTAGTTTTTCCTTAGGGAAGATTTCCCTTGCTAAGGATAAAAGCTTCCTTTGCTTTCCGGCGTCGTAGTCTAAAATAAGCTTAGTATACTGGTAGTTTATTAGGTCAAGGATAAGGCTCAATCTTTTTATGAAGGAGGCTTTCTCAAAGGGACGAGCTCCCCTTTGCGGAGTTGGGTCAAAAAGAAGCCATTTATCGTTAATTAAGGCTTCAACCCAGGCATGGGCAAACCGCTCTTCCACCACATAGTAGTTGCCAATCCTTTGATAGATGGCTCCACGATAGCCGCCAACAACCCTTGCTGGAATACCGTTTAAACGAAGTAAAACCGCCATAGCTCCCGCAAAATACTCGCAGTTTCCCTTCTTAGTCTTAAACAAAAAATCTTCAAGAGGCGTAGAAGATATAGGAAGGTCCCTCATGCTGTAAGAAAAGGAAGGAGAAGTTAAGTATTTGTAGATGTTTAGGGCAGTTTGATAGGGATTTTCTGCCCTTAAGCTTTCAGCAAGTTTTTTTATCCTTGGGCTTACCTCAGGAAGTTTAAGATAGGGACTAAAATCCCGCTCAAAAGCTGTCTTTTCTTTGGTTAAGCTAAAGAGGAGATTATATTTTAAGGGAGTGACTACACCTGAGCTTGTGTGGTAGGTATAATCCGAAAAAGCTAAAGCGGGCATGTTTCCCCTTACAGACCCTGGAGCCTCAAGCACTGGTAAGAAATCACCTTGAGGGATTTCTAAATACACCGTGCCTGAAAGGTTAAATTCTTTAAATCCGTAAAATTCTTTTCTTAAAGGGGGATTAAACCTCCTTTTCCAGGACCTACCGTCAAAGTAATCATAGACGATGACTCGAAAGTATAGCTCTGAGGGCGAAATGGGCTTTGACAGCTCAACTCGGAGCACCTTAGCAGAACTCTCCTGAATCTGAGAAACTTCTCCAAGCCTTATTACTTCTGTAAAGCCGGTCTTGGCTTTTTTCTCTCCTACACCTATTTGGAATAATGGTTGACTAAGCCTGGGAAAGAAAACAAAAAATAGGAGGGAAATAAAAAAAGTAGCAGATAGGATTACAATCATCGTTAAGATGGCTGTTTTAAGTTCAGCTAAGGTTAGCTTGCTGATGTTTCCTTCTTGAAGGTAAAGATGTATAAATAAAGCCAAAGGAAAATACAAAAGATTTAAAAGGAATAAGGCAAAAAAAGAAAAATGAGTGTAAAAATATGTCAAGCCTGCATAAAGCAAAAGGGCTAATAGATAAACTTGAAAGACATTTCTTAAGCTATGCTTTTCGAGAAGTTTAATACAGAGCAAGAGCATTATTGTTGTTAAACTTGATGGAAGAAAATCTTCTACATTAACACTTAGAATAAAAATCAAGACAAAAAGAGTAGCTAAAAGATTGACAACAAAGGAAGGGAATTGTTTTTCCTTTATTTTCAAAAAAAGACTCAAAATGAAAAGTAGGCTTCCAACCAAAGCAAAGGCTCTATCTATAACGAATAGACAAAGCACAAAGGGAATGCTTATTCCTATAAAGATAAGAGCTATTTCAAGCTTTTTCCTTTCCATACAGGGCAAGCTCGGTTAGAATTCTTTTTTGATGCATAGAGCCAAGGCTTGGAGCGATTTTTTTTCCAAAGAGGTTTAGCCCATAAGGGAAGCTAAGGGATTCAAATTTTAGGACTAAAAAGGTAGCTTGTGAGAGCTTTTCTTCAAGGCTTTTTCCGGGTAGCCTTTCAACCTCGATCATAAGGGGGTTTTCTGTCTCTTCGGCAAGCTTTTTTAGCATCAGCTCATCCCTCTTAGCTAAGCTCTTCCAATGAATGAGCTTCCGTGGGGCAAAGGCTATGTATTCTCGCAAGCCTAAAAACTCTCCGCTTCCTAAACCATCATTCGGCCTTTCCCCTACCTTCTTTCTACCAGAGGACTTATCAAGAGGCAAAGGGACGGGAATTGGCTTAGGATAGACAACAAATTTAGCTGTTTTTTTTACCTCTAATGATCTTACAAATAGGGCAAGGGGAAAGGGAGAAAAGACTTGAACAACCTTAAGGGTAGCATAACCCCTTGTTTTTGGGAAAAGGAGGACTAATCGCTCAGAAACATCCTTTACTTGCGGAAATACGATAAGTGTTTCTTCCTCCCCGTAAGAGCTCTCTAATCTCACCCTTACTTTTAGGATAAAGGCAGGTAATCTTTTTTTGTTGCTTAGCCGAATGGTTGCAAAGGTTTCCTTCTCAGCAAAGGCACTGCTTGGAGGTTCTATCTCAAGGGTAAGCCCTTTTAGGTTGTATCGAGCAAAGACCCCAGAGAGCCACATGAAGCTTAAAAGTAAAGAAAGCATCACAAAGAGAAGGTTGTTGCCAGTATTTGCGGCAGCAACACCTATAACAATAGTGATCAGTGCATAGATAAAGCCAGCCTTTGTGAGCCGTAGCTTCACAACGGTAATGGGACGTTCTCTAAGATCTCTTTCACTATAGCTAAGGCTTGAGTGTTATACTCATCCTTCAGCACAAGCCTATGAGGAATGGTGTAAAAAGCAATTTCTTTTATGTCTTCAGGGATAACATAATCGCGACCATAGATAATTGCCCTTGCTTTGGCAGCAAGCATCAGAGAAAGGAGAGCTCTTGTTGAGAGCCCTGCTGAGATGTATGGGCTATTTCTTGTTGCTTCGGCAATGTCTAAAAGATAGTTTAGCACCTTCTCTGATACATAAACTTCTTTTACCTTCTCTTGTTCAGCTTGTAGAATCTCCTTATCAAGGAGCTTAGGGATGCTGGGAATATCCTCCTTAAGGCTTCCCCGTTTTAAAATTTCAAGCTCTAAATGCCTTGGAGGATAACCAAGGGAGATCTTCATCAAGAACCTGTCAAGAAGGGCTTCAGGCAAGGGAAAGGTGCTGAGAAATTCAATTGGGTTCTGGGTAGCTATGAGAAAAAAGGGTTCGGGTAGCTTGTAGGAAACACCATCTATGGTTGCCTGCCCCTCTTCCATAGGTTCAAGAAGAGCGCTTTGGGTCTTTCCACTTGCTCGATTTATCTCATCAAAGAGGACGATGTTATTAAAGATTGGTCCAGGTTGAAAGATAAAACCTCCCTTCTCCTTTACATAGATAGAGCCACCGAGGATGTCAGAGGGTAAAAGATCAGGCGTCCCCTGAATTCTTCCAAAGCTTAGTCCCAAGGACCTTGCAATGACAAGGGCTAAGGTTGTCTTCCCTATGCCAGGCAAATCCTCTATCAACAAATGCCCCTTAGCAAGTAGGGTTATGATGGTTAGCTCGATTGCTCGCTCTTTACCAGGAAGTATTTTCCCAAGCTCAAAGATAAAATTCTTCCAAAGCATTGCATAAAATTTTACCCTTTTATCTCAAAATCCAAAGACACCCTTTCAACAAACAGCTAAAGCAATCACCAAAAAAGCTCTCCCTTGAATTAGTGAGAGCTCACCTTAGAGATAAATTTAATTGGCACATTTTTTGATAATTTTTTATTATAACGCTAAGGGGATTAAAAATTAAATGGAGGGTGAGATGAAGGTTTATTCGACTAAAAGTGACCTAAGGTTTGATTTCAACGGTTATACCTTTGAGCTAAAGAAGGGAGAAAAACTACTTTTTGCGGATGATGTTTTTGCTCTTCTTCCAAAAAACCTACAAGCCTTTTTTAAAGAGGAAAAGGCTGGGCTTCCTCCCTTCTACCGAGGAGAAAACCTTTCCCGGAAAACTCTTCTTGTGGTTGCTCAGGCGGCGATCGGAGATGCCCTCTGCATGACCCCTGCCCTAAGAGAGATAAAACGTAGATACCCTGACTGTCAACTCTTTGTCAGCATCTCTGGAAGAGCAAGACCAGTCCTTGAAGGACTACCCTACATAGACAAGCTTCTCCCTATGCCTATACCTTATAAGTTCGTCTCAAAAGCCAACTACTTAGTAAAGGTGATAGAAATGGTAAACACTCCACAGTTTGATAATCTTAATCTGGTTGAGTATTTCCTGTGGAAGTGTCATGTCTTTAACGCAGAGGATGAAACGCCTGACGTAGTTGTGGACAAAAACGTTGTCTCTGAGCTAAAACCGGTATTTGACCAAATCAGGCAGGCAAGCGGAGGGAAAAGGATCCTTCTTTTCCACTACCTTGCCTCATCGGTTCACAGGACGCTCCCACCGAAGCTCCTTAAGGAGCTTGAGACCTACATCAAGGACGAATACGTGCCAGTTCTCTGCAGCCTCCCAAGCGAAGACATTACCCTTGAGCTTGCCCTTGAAGCCTACGGTATAACTTCGGCAAACCTAAGCTCCCTCATGAAGGACATCCGCTACCTCATAGCCGCAGTTTCTCTTTCTGATGCGGTGATAACCGCTGACACGGCAACGCTCCACATAGCAGGAGGCTTAAAAAAGCCAACGGTTCTCGTCTCAGGTCCGATTGAGGGCGAGCTCAGGTCACGCACCTATCCTACGGTTATCAACGTCCCAGCAAACTATCGGGGGCAGACCTGTGTGGCACCCTGCATGAAGCATGCCTTACAGGGACCATGCCCTGAAGCAACAGCCAAGAAGGAATTCTACAGCCCCTGCCTGCTTAGCATCCCACCAAGGGTCATCTACTACGCCTTGAAGGATGCAGAACTCCTCTGTGAGAAGGACTATCCAAGACCGGAAAAGTGCTTAGTTTGCGACTACAAAGGTGACTTTCCGCTCTTTGAGGTGATAAACGGGGCAAGAATGTTTGAGTGCCCATCCTGCGGGCTTCAGTTTGCCCATCCCATGAAGCTTGCAGACTACGATGAGGTTTATGAAGGACAAAGCAAGTATCTTGGACTATTAAACCTTGAAGCAACAGCCTATAGGTCTTACAAAAGCGTTACTGATGAAAAATCTGAGGTCAAGAATTGGCTTCGTCTTCCAAGGTTCACGTTGCTCAAAGCTATCTTAGATAAGCTACCCAAAGGGAAGCTCTTTGACGTGGGCTGTTCAACAGGGTTCTTTCTTCTCATTGCTAAGAGCTTTGGTTTTGAGCCCTACGGGATGGAGGCAAGCGAAGAGGCCGTAGAAATTGCCCGCAGGAATTTTAAGCTCAAGGTCTGTAAGGCATTAACCTTTGATGAGCTACCCGAGGAGTATCGCGGTCCCTACCGGGTGGTCACTGCCTTTGAGGTTCTTGAACACGTGGATGAGCCGATAAAGTTTCTGCAGGGCTTATTTGAGCTCTTGGAGGAAGATGAAGGATACCTCCTCTTAAGCTGCCCACCCTACTACAAGTTTGAGAATTTAGCTAAGGGATACCGAAAGTTCAAATGGTGGCATAATGATTTCCCACCTAACCATGTAACCCGCTGGAAGCCCTGGACGCTTCATCAGGCTTTAAAGAGGGTAGGCTTCTCCGAGGTCCACATCTTCACCGAGCCCCTGATTCCTGGCACAGTGCTTGAAGGGGTGAACCCTCCGGTCGTAACCATAAACCTTAATAATGGCCAGGCAATAAATCTAAACACAACTGGTATAATACTTGAAACGTTAAAGCCACTCTACCTTAACTCCCGCTACCTTGGGAACTTTCAATGTGCTTTAGCGGTTAAAGGGAAAAGTAGTATAGACTGGGAGAGGGTCATAGAAAGAGCCATCAGGTTTTCGGCGGTAGAAATCGTCTGGGGCTACGGGGATGAGCCAAGGAATGCTTAGGTTATCAGGTCAAAGAGTTTAAAATTCCTAACGCTAAAGTAGGTGGCGTATAGAATGGGAAGGTAACCAGTTACATTAAAGTGATACAACTTCTCAGGAGAGAGCTTTGGTATAGCTTCAACGGCATTGGCAATGAGGACATCTTTAAGCATTAAGGAGCCATGTTTCGTGTCAATCTTTAGCGCTTCTACAAACTTAAGAAGTCCGTTTTCGTAGGCGTTTTTAGCAAACTCTAAGGCTTGATTTATGTCTATGGCATAGTTAGTGAGCTCTTCCTTCCTTTGGTTGAAAAAGGGGGTAAAGCTTCCATCCTCAGTAAAGACAGGCTCACCGTCTGAATCCTCTGCCTTCTCATCGTAGACCACAAGATAGTCATCTCCTTTTTTGGCTACGCCAAAGGGATAAAGTTCAGCGCACTTTGGGATCATGTCAACTATAAACTGCCCCTCATCGTTTACAAAAATGTTCTTTTCTTCCACGCCAAGGACTGCAAAGGGGTAGATAAAACTCTCTTTAATCCCAAAAAGGACGGGATAGTACATGGTAGCAGCAACAATCTCAGAGTATCCAAGAGGTAAGGCTACGACCTTCCTTAAGAAGGAAAAGTCAGAGGGCAGAGTAAGCCTCAAGTTTTTGTGCTTCTCCTCTTCAAGGATGTTAGGCTTTTTCATACCAGCAGAGAACACAAACATCAAACCCTCCTTTTTTATATTTTATATTCTTCAACTCCCTTTCGGATAAGTTTTCAAGGGATGCAAAATGTCCAAAAGTCTTTTTTAATATACTAATCAAATTTTTGAAAACTGAAAGAAGAAATTTTCTCTCAAACCTGGTCCAAATCTTCTGGCATGTTTTCTTTTGTGTTTTCAGGGTTACAACTCTGAATTGGGCTATCTTCAGCTTTGTTCCAGACCTTAAGGAAATCAACGGCTGAAACCTCTTCTACTTTGGTGATCAAGCCTTCTAAGTAGACAAGGTCTTTTGAGCTATTAAGGTAGACAAAAAGGTAATGGTTGGGTTTAAGCTCAGGGGTCAAGAAGAAAAGAGCCTCTTTGATGAAAGTTTCCCGCTTCATGTAATCCTTTAGAAACATCTTTTCTTCTTTTAAATCCCGACCAAGAAAGGGCCAAGGGGAAAAGTGCTCCCTCTTTATTCCTCCAAGCACCACATAAGATTTAAGCCGTTCAAAAACAGCCTTTCTCCCCTTTTTTCTTAATGCCAGGTTATCCTTCCAGAGCCACACCTCTTTGTAAAAAATATCCCGTCGCCGAAGAGGCGTAAACTGACCATAGTTTAGCTGAGAGACAACATCGATGAGGCTAAGCTTTAGGGCAAAGCCTCTTTTAAAAGGTCCTTGGTCAAGGTTTGAGCCAAGGCAAAGATACTGCCAAAACCTCTCCTTCAAAAGCTCAAGGAGGTAAGTAAGTTTTCTATTCTGGCTTTCTAAATCTTCAATTTCCCTCCACAAAGTCTTTCTTGATAGACGCTCTACATAAGCCTTTTTGTATGTTCGGAATGCCTCGGGGTCCTTTTCATAGTTTAGGCTTTCGAAGGCAAGGTTTAGCTCAAGCGCCTTCCTTGGGTCGCCACCTTTGTCAGGATGGTATATTAGCTGAAGGGTGCGATAGATAGACTTGACAAGTTTAAACAGAACCTCCTCCGGAAGTTCGGCTACAAGCTTAGGAGTAAGTCCAAATATCTCAAAGGGATTCTTCTTTCTGCGTCTCATCTCGGACATCTTTCTCGATAAAGGATTTAAAAAGGGGTAGAAGCCTCGGCCTAAGGTGTGGTAAATTTTCTGGCAGGCTTTGGCTTAGCTCCCCTACTTTATCGGTAATAAAAATTATCCCTGCAACTTCTATACTATAATACTCACCAAGAGCAAAAAGGGCTGAAGCCTCCATGTCTAAAACATCTGCTTTAAACCCCTTAGGAAGCTCCTTTCTCTTTTCGTAGATGAGAGGAAAATCAACAGAAAGAATAGCCCCCTTTTTATAAGAAAGATTAAGCCTTGTGCACTCCTTTTCAAGTTTGTTTAAGATGTGGCTTGATGGATAAAAGACCCTTCTTTTGGGATAGAGTTCTGCAGTCAAACCAAGCTTAGAAAAAGCCTTTTTTGGTAAAAAGAGTTCGCCTTTTTTAAAGGACTTGTTTAGGGAGGCGCCCCAGCCGAGGAAAATGACTGCCCTAACCTTAGCCTTTGCTAATAGTTCAAACAAAAATCCTGCCATCTGAGCAGAAAAAAGAGGTCCACAGACTAAAGCATCACTTATTCGAAAAATCTTAACGCCAAAGTAGGTGGTTATAGGTTTAAGTGAAAGGTGGTGTTTGAAAAAAATTAGCTCAGGCTGCGGGAGAATTATCAGGGCTTTTTTGCTTTCTAAATCTGGTAATTTGGGTAGATACATGTTTTTATTCTGAAAATTTTCTGAAAATTTTAGAGAAGAATTTTGAATAAGCAAAGGTCGTTTGAGGTTGTGCGAAAAATCTTGCAAACATACCTTGCCATCTAAAGGTAGCATCAATGACCTCTGGAGGCCCTTCGGCCTTGCGGCCTCAGGGTGACAAAAAGAAAAAAGGGCGCAGGGCGACAGAAGAGAGAGGCCCTTCGCTGGCGCTC
>CAZJUD010000141.1:0-5063 GCA_964549125.1 uncultured Caldimicrobium sp. | reverse complement strand
CGTTGCCCGCTTTTTTATTTTATTTAAGGGTTGATCTTTTATGCAAGAGGACTTGAAAGAAAGGCTTTTAGCGGCAATCGAAGGACCAATAATTAAAAAAAGATACGAGCTTGTATCCCTCGAGTGGAAGAGGGAGCCTCGTGGCTGGGTGTTAAGGCTTTACATAGATAAACCTGGTGGAGTAACTGTTGAGGATTGCGCAAAGGTGAGCGAGTTTGTGGGGAAGATCCTTGATGAATTAGACCTTATTCATCATCCATACCTTTTAGAGGTATCAAGTCCTGGGATTGAGAGACCTTTAACTAAGGAAGAACATTTTGAAAGATTTAAAGGGGAGAAGGTGCAAATTTCACTTAAAGAACCCGTAGGAGGCAGAAAAAATTTTAAAGGGCTACTCTTAGGGCTAAAGGAAGGTAAAGTTCTTCTTGAACTTGATACAGGAGAATGGGTAGAAATAGAATTTAGCAACATCAAAAAGGCAAACCTTAAACCAGAAATTTCTTTTTAAATAGGAGATAGATAGCATGCAACCTCAAAGAGAGTTAAGAAAAATCGTTGAGGCTTTGAGTAAGGAAAAGGGCATTTCAAAAGAAATCGTGGTTGAAGCGTTAATTGAGGGGATAAAAACCGCAGCCCTAAAAAAGCTCGGTAATAAAGCCAAAGTTGAGGTTCGTTTTGATGAGGAAACTGGAGAAATAAATGTTTATCGTTTCAAAGAGGTAGTTGATAAGATAACCGACCCGGAAAATCAAATTTCTCTTGAAGAGGCGCAAAAGATTGACTCATCAGTAAAGATTGGAGATATCATAGGTGAGCTTGTAAGGATTGAGGACCTTGGTAGGATTGCTGCTCAGGTTGTAAAACAGGTATTTTCTCAAAAGATTAGGCTTGCTGAAAAGCACCAAATTTATGAGGAGTACAAACACAAGCTTGGTGAGATAGTAACGGGGTATGTTCATAAGTTAACCCGTCGGGATGTAATTTTAAACCTTGGACGCGCAGAAGCATTGCTTCCAGAATCAGAACAGATTCCGGGAGAAAAATATCATCGTGGAGACCGGGTTAAGGCATTGGTTATAGAGGTTTATCGTACAAAGGAGCCACAGATAGTTGTTTCCCGTTCTCACCCAGCATTTGTTAAGAAGCTTTTTGAAAAAGAGGTTCCTGAAATTCAAGAGGGAGTAATCAAAATAATGGCCATAGCCAGAGAGCCAGGTTCTCGCACTAAAATAGCTGTAAAGAGCACAGACCCAAACCTTGACCCTATTGGTGCCTGCGTAGGAGTGAGAGGTTCAAGAATTTCTGCAGTGTTACAGGAGCTAAAGGGCGAAAAAATAGATGTCGTCCAGTATGATCCAGACCCTGCCAAGTTTGTATACAACGCCCTATCTCCGGCTGAATGCACCAAAGTTATCGTAGACGAAGCAACTAAAACCCTTGAAGTGATAGTGCCAGATGACCAGCTCTCCCTTGCCATTGGGCGCAAAGGGGAAAATGTTAAGCTTGCTTCAAAGCTTGTAGGATGGAGGATAGACATCCTAAGCGAAACTCAATATGCAAGAAGACAGGAGCCAGAGTTTGCTGAGCTTCTAAAGGTGACTGGACTTTCAGATGAAGTAGCTGGTAGGCTTTACGAGGCAGATATTAAAAGCTTAAAAACCCTTGTGGAAACACCACCGGAAAAGATAGCGGAAATCGCTAAACTATCGCTTGAGGAGTCTCAACAAATCTTAGCTAAAGCTAAGTCTTATCTTGAAGGAAAATCCTCATAAGCCCTATAGGACCTGCGTCCATTGCCGAAAAAAGCTCATTAAATGGGACCTACATCGTTTTGTGCTTAAAGAGGGAGAAATATATTCTGACCCTAAGCAAATCTTGCCAGGGAGAGGGGCTTATCTTTGCGATGAGTGCTTTTTTAAAAGGGATGACCCTAAGGTTAAAGCAAGGCTAATGAAGGCTTTAAAAAGGGAGGTAAAAAGATGAAGATATTCCTCCTTGGAGGGACAGGTTTTGTAGGTCAGCACCTGAGCAAGGGTTTTTTAAAGGCAGGCTATGAGGTAACGCTTCTTGTGCGGTCAAACAAGTCTTTGCTTAGGGTTCCACCTGGGGCTAATGCCGTCTTAGGAGATCCCTTAAAAGGAGGAGACTGGCAAAAAGTAGCCAAAGATGCGGACATTATCATCAATTTAGTTGGAGAGACAATATTTCATCGTTGGACTGAAGAATACAAAAAACTTCTTTGGGATTCTCGGATTGAATCTACACGTAGAGCTGTAGAGTGTCTAAGTCCAGGGAAGGTCCTTTTTAATGCCAGCGCTGTTGGATACTACGGAGATAGGGGTGAAGAAGAGCTTGATGAAGGCTCCTCACCTGGTGAGGGATTTGCAGCAAAACTTTGCCTTGCCTGGGAAGAGGAAGCCTTAAAAGGTTTGTCAAAGGGAGCTAAAGTTTTCGTAACCCGTTTTGGGATCGTTCTTGGTAAGGGTGGGGGGATGCTTAAGACTATCTTGCCTATTTTTAAGCTTGGACTCGGAGGAAAGCTTGGTTCAGGGAAGCAATGGTTTCCCTGGGTTCATGTAGATGATATTCTGGAGGCCATGCTTTTTTTACTTGAAAAAGGTGCTGAATCAGGAGTTTACAACTTTGTTTCTCCTAATCCTATAAGGAATGCCGAGTTTACCAAGATTTTAGCCAAGGTTTTGAAGAGACCGGCAATATTTCCAGTACCAAGATTTGCGTTAAAGCTTGTTTATGGAGAGCTTGCAGATGTTATCACGGCAAGCGCAAAGGTTATTCCAAGAAAGCTTCTCAACCTTGGCTATCAATTCAAGTATCCTGATTTTGAAACAGCCCTTAGAAATTCCCTCTAAAAAAGATATTTTTGCTACTTAAAGAGTAGCTTTCTGTCTTCCCAAGTCTTTTTTGCTAAAAGAGTAAGCGAGAGATCTTTTCTTTCAGCACCCTTGGGGTTCCTTGACACATTCGTGCTGCGGGATGACAAAGTGGGAAGATTCTTTACTGTCGCACGGAAAGGAAGGGTGAGAGTTTTTTTGAAACAGCCTCAGTTGATATTGCAAAGTTTTGTTTTCTCGGTTATGATTGCACAGAATTTATTTTGGGGTGGCTCTATGGATCGGATGTTCAACCCAGATATGGAAACCTTACCCAGGGAAGAAATTCAAAAACTTCAGCTTCAAAGATTAAGAAAAACTCTGCTTTATCTTAAGAATTCACAATCCTTTCTCAAGGAAAAGTACAAAGATATCAATCCTGAGGATATAAAAAGTCTTGAAGACCTAAAGAATCTTCCTTTTACTACGAAGGATGAACTTCGAGAGGGTTATCCTTTTAAGCATATAGCCGTGCCCATTGAAAAATGCAAGCGTATGCATATGAGCTCTGGAACTACAGGAGTTCCTGTGATAAATGCTATGACAGAGGGGGATATTAGACAGTGGGGAGAGATAATGGCTCGTTGTTTCACGGCAGCTGGTTTAACCTCAGAAGATCGCCTGCAAATTATGCCCTCCTTTGGGTTGTTTAACGGGGGTTTTGGTTTTCATTACGGAGCTGAAAGGCTTGGCTGTTTTATCATACCTGCTGGGGCTGGAAGAAGCCTTCTTCAGCTGAAGTTGATGAAAGAGCTCGGAACAACAGCCATCGGAGCCATTGCAAGTTATCCGGCAAGGCTGATAGAGGTTGCAAAAGAATCAGGCTTTGATTTTAGGGAAACAAACTTAAGGGTAGCCATCCTTGGAGCCGAAACCTGGAGTGATGAGTATCGTCGTAGGATAGAGGCTGAAATGGGGGTAAAGACCTTCGACATCATCGGCATGACAGAGACAGGTGGCGTTGGTCTTGGTATAGATTGTTCGGCTCAGGCAGGAATCCATATATGGGAAGACCATTATATAGTTGAAATAGTTGACCCGGAGACTGGTGACCCTTTACCCATCGGTCAGGAGGGCGAGCTTGTTATTACTACCCTGACACGGGAAGGTTTACCCTTGATCCGCTACCGAACAAGAGATATAACAAAAATTATAAGTTATGAACCATGCGATTGTGGAAGGACCCATGTAAGGGTTGACAGGATCAAAGGCAGATGCGATGACATGTTAAAGGTGAAAGGGGTAAACTTCTATCCCTCCCAGGTTGAAGCTATTCTTCTTAAGTATAAAGCCCTCTCACCTTACTACCAGTTAGTTATAGAAACTGTAAAGGGCAAGGATGAGATGACAATAATAGTGGAAAAAGTAAGAGACTTAAGTCAAGAGGAGCTTGATAGGCTCAAGCTTGAATTGTACGACTTCTTGGGCTTCCATAGCAATATTCAGGTCGTCCCAGAAGGAACGATTCAAAGGGTTCCAGGAAAGGCGGTGAGGGTGCAGGACAAAAGAAAGAAAACTTAAAATTCTTCTTCCTCTTCTTCTGCTTCTTCTTCGTAAACATATTGAGGCTCTTCCATTTTTGTTTTGGCATGAAGTGGAACCTGAGGCACACGAATTATTTCTCTTAACTGATCAAGCTCAAGAGGCAAATCCTCATCATTTTGGCACACTTCACAATGTTTGATATGCCTTTCTACCAACTCCATCATCTTTAAGGGAGAAAGATTAAAAGACCTAACCTGCTGGTACCATTCCCGCAAAAGCGATTGAAGCCTTGAGCACTTCATCTCTCTTTTAAACCTCCTTTTTTGAGTTGAATGTAAGATGGGAAACAATTTCTAAAGATCGAAGAATTTTTTAAGGAAAAATAAATTTTACACCCCATTGATGTTTTGCTATTTTACCTTTTTTGAAAAAGCTGACAAGTAAGAAAAGCGACTGTTCGAAAAATCTTGCAAACATACCTTGCCATCTTAAGGTAGCATCAAGGACCTCTGAGGCCCTTCGCTGCCCCTTCGCTGACGCTCAGGGCTTCGGCTCAGGGCGACATGGTGGGGTCATCCTGAGCGAAGCGAAGGATCTCAGGGGCCCTTCGGCCTTTCGGCCTCAGGGTGACAGAAAAGGGGTCGTCCTGAGGGAGCGAAAGCGACCGAAGGATCTAATTAGGCCCTT
>CAZJUD010000140.1:0-1869 GCA_964549125.1 uncultured Caldimicrobium sp. | reverse complement strand
CTTCCGAATCTTCAACCCCCCCTCATTTAGCCCCCCACCCTCAGTTAGCCCCCCGGAGCGAAGCGAGGGGTCACCGTCACCTTCTTGCCGCAAACAAAATCTTAAAACAGGAGGGGACTAATCATGTTTATAAAGCTTGTTAAGGCAAAAATTCATTTAGCTACCGTTACAGAGAAGAACCTTTACTATGAAGGAAGCATTACCTTACCTTCAGAGGTTTTAGAAAAGGCAGGTATCAGACCCTTTGAAGCAGTCTGGGTTTACAACCTTAACAACGGAGAAAGGTTTGAGACCTATGTGATAGAAGGAGAAAAAGGAAAGGTTATTCTTAACGGACCGGCAGCAAGGCTTGGCGAAGTTGGAGATAAGCTTATCATCGTCGCCTTTGCCTGGATAAACGACGAAGAAATCCCTCATTTTAGAACGAGATTGATCTACCTTGACGAAAAAAACGAAATCTCTGCAAGTAAAGTAAAATAAAACCTTTTCATGGATAAACCTCTGAAGATATTTCCCGTAAGCTTAGGCTGCCCAAAAAACAGGGTAGACTTTGAAAAGACCTTAGCCTTATTAAAAAACAAAGGATATGAGATAACCCTTGACCCAAGCTTAGCTGATGTTCTTTGGATAAACACTTGCGCCTTTATTAAGCCTGCAGTAGAAGAAGCAATCGACACCATCCTTGAGCTTTCCGATTATAAGAAAGAGGGGTCAAAGCTTGTTGTGTCAGGCTGTTTGACTGCTCGGTATGGTAAAGAAAAACTTAAGGAGCTACTGCCAGAAGTTGACGAGTTTTTAGGGATCGAACCTTACTCAGAGCTTGAAAGGTTTGAACCTAAGGAGCGGGTCTTTACCGAAAACCCCTTTTACGCCTACTTGAAGATATCTGAAGGATGCGCCCATAGATGTAGCTACTGCACCATACCCAAAATTCGTGGACGCTTCCGAAGCAAACCCCTCCCCCAGCTTGTCGAAGAGGCAACCTATCTCCTAAAGCTTGGAGTAAAGGAGCTTATCCTTGTCGGGCAAGATACTACCCTTTACGGGAAAGATATAGGGGAAAAGGATGGGCTCTTGAAGCTTCTTATTTCCCTGTCGAAGCTACCTTTCGAATTTCGCATAAGGGTCCTCTATCTTCATCCTCAGCATGTGGAGGAAAACCTTCTTCTTAACATGCTCTCCATCCCGAAAGTCCTTCCCTACTTTGACCTTCCCATCCAGCACGCCCATCCTAAGATTTTGAAGAGAATGAATAGAAATTATTCTCCCGAAAAAATTTTAAACCTTATCTCATCTGTAAGGAAAGCAAATCCCAGGGCAACCTTTAGGAGCACGGTCATAGTTGGTTTCCCAGGGGAAGGCGAGGAGGAGTTTAACTTTCTTCTTGAATTTTTAAAGGAAGCAGAGTTTGATTATCTTGGAGCCTTTCCTTTTTATCCAGAAGAGGCAACGCCAGCAGAAAAGTTAAAACCAAGGGTCCAAGCAAAGGAAAGAAGGCGAAGACGAAAAGAGGTTTTGATGCTTCAGCAGGCTATCACAAAGAAGAGGCTTGAGGAGCGCGTTGGATCCTTAGACGAGGTTCTCATCCTTGAAGAGGAAAGCCCAAATAGGTTTAGAGGATTAGCAAGCTTTCAAGCACCGGAGATAGACGGTTTAACTTTAGTAAAAGTAAAGAGTACTCAAAAAGCAACTGAAACGCTTTTACCTGGAGATTTGGTAAAGGTAAGAATTACAAAGGCTAAGGTTTATGACGTTGAAGCAATGCCGCTTTTTGCCACCCAGGATAAGGCGATGGCTCTCGAATAAGGGATGAGAGATAAAAGCAATGGTAAAGAGAGAAGAAAGATTCAGAATGCCGACGGCGGGAGG
>CAZJUD010000139.1:0-3100 GCA_964549125.1 uncultured Caldimicrobium sp. | reverse complement strand
CCCCTTATCACCGGCACCTCATCCCCTGGAAATCCATACTTGCTCAATAACTCCCTCACCTCAAGCTCCACTAAATCAAGTAGCTCCGCATCATCTACCATGTCCACCTTGTTCATAAATACAACCATCGCAGGAACATTCACCTGCCTCGCAAGCAACACATGCTCCCTCGTCTGCGGCATCGGTCCATCCGTTGCCGCTACCACAAGGATCGCCCCGTCCATCTGCGCCGCTCCCGTTATCATGTTCTTAATATAGTCCGCATGCCCAGGACAATCTATGTGCGCATAGTGCCTCTTCTCACTCTCATACTCAACATGCGCAAGCTGAATCGTTATCCCCCTCGCCTTCTCCTCAGGTGCCTTGTCTATCTGGTCAAATGGAACCCAGGTAGCCAACCCCTTTGTTGACAATACCCTCGTTATCGCTGAGGTCAATGTCGTCTTTCCATGGTCAATATGCCCAATCGTCCCCACGTTCAAATGCGGCTTCTTCCTCTCAAACTTCTGCTTCGCCATCTCTATCCCTCCGCTCTAAAAAGTTTTATGCCTTTGCTTTCTTAATTATTTCCTCAGCCAAGTGAGCTGGCACTTTATCATAATGAGAAAATTGCATTGTAAAGTTTCCTCTTCCTTGGGTAAGGGAACGCAATGTAGTTGCGTAGCCAAACATTTCTCCAAGGGGTACAAAAGCCCTAATAACCCTTACATTCCCCCTCATATCCATACCTTCTACTCTACCACGTCTTGAAGAAATATCACCAAGGACATCGCCTAAATATTCTTCAGGAACAACTACTTCCACCTTCATGATAGGCTCAAGAAGTACAGGATTTGCCCTTTTACAAGCCTCCTTAAAGCCAAGAGAACCAGCTATGGCAAAGGCAAGGTCTGAAGAGTCAACCTCGTGATAGGAACCGTCAACAAGCCTTACTTTCACATCTATCACCGGGTATCCTGCTAAAACTCCCTCTTGAGCTGCCTCTCTTACACCCTTCTCAACAGCGGGAATAAATTCCTTAGGTATAACTCCACCAACGATCTCCGAAACAAACTCAATACCTTTGCCAGGATTTGGTTCAACGATTAGCTTAACATGTCCATACTGACCTCTACCACCCGTTTGCCTAATGTACTTTCCTTCAGCCTCTGCCTTAGTTATAATCGTCTCTTTGTAAGCCACCTCAGGTCTTCCCACATTTACCCCAACCTTAAACTCCCTAACAAGCCTATCAACGATGATCTCTAAGTGTAGCTCTCCCATACCCCATATAAGGGTTTGACCGGTTTCATGGTCAACGGTGACCCTAAAAGATGGGTCTTCTAAGGCAAGCTTCTGCAAGGCAAGAGAGAGCTTCTCTTGGTCAGCCTTAGTCTTAGGTTCAACGGCAACGGAGATTACAGGCTCGGGTATCTCAAGCTTTTCAAGCTCAATGGGATGGTTCTCATCGCAAAGGGTATCACCCGTAGTTGTGTTCCTAAGCCCAAGCGCAGCAACGATATCTCCGCAGATAGCCCCAGTGATCTCCTCCCTTTGGTTTGCATGCATCCGAACAAGCCTTCCTATCCTTTCCTTCTTTCTTTTGGTTGAATTATAAACACTCATCCCGCTTTCAATCCTTCCGGAATAGACCCTCAAGAAGGTAAGAGTTCCTACATAAGGGTCTGTCATTATCTTAAAAGCAAGAGCAGCAAAGGGCGCATCAGGGTCTGTCGGTCTCTCTATAACCTCTCCTGTATCTGGATGCACACCCTTAACCGCTGGGATATCAAGGGGTGAAGGGAGAAAATCTACGATGGCATCAAGAAGAGGCTGAATCCCCTTGTTCTTAAAAGCTGAACCACAAAGAACTGGAACAAGCTTAAAGGAACAGGTCGCCTCCCTGATAGCTTTACGGATTTCCTCTGGAGTGATTTCCTCTCCCTCAAGATATTTTTCCATGATCGCATCGTTAACATCTGCAAGCTTCTCAAGCATCATGATCCTAAATTCTTCAGCCTTGTCTTTAAGATGGGCTGGTATCTCTTCAAAATGGTACTTTGCTCCTAAGGTTTCTTCCTCCCAAACGATGGCCTTCATATCAATAAGGTCGATAACTCCAACGAAAGAATCCTCAGCCCCGTAAGGTATCTGAATGGGCAAAGGATTAGCTCCAAGCCTTGTCTTCATCTGCTCAATAACACCCTCAAAATCAGCCCCAATTCTATCCATCTTATTGATGAAGGTAATCCTTGGAACCTTGTATTTATCCGCCTGTCTCCACACCGTTTCTGACTGGGGTTCAACCCCACCTACAGCGCAGAAAATCACCACTGCCACGTCGAGTACCCTTAAGCTTCTTTCTACCTCAATGGTAAAGTCAACATGCCCAGGTGTATCGATGATGTTTATACGATGATTACGCCAAAAGGTGGTGGTGCAGGCTGAAGTGATGGTTATCCCCCTTTCCTGCTCTTGGGGCATAAAGTCCATTACCGCTGTTCCTTCATGGACCTCACCGATCTTATAAGTCTTACCTGTATAGTAGAGGATACGTTCTGTGGTCGTAGTTTTACCAGCGTCAATATGAGCAACGATCCCTATGTTTCTTGTCGTCTGAAGAATTTTTAGTTCTTCTGGCTTCATCCTCTCACCTACTCCTAATTTTGTTTTTTAAAGCAAATAATAACCCTTTTTTAGTTACTTCTTTATCTTTGCGCAAAGAGTTTAGACTATTTATACTACCAACGGAAGTGGGCAAACACTCGGTTAGATTCAGCCATTCTATGGGTATCGTCTCTCTTCTTTATCGCGCCTCCCTTTTCATTGTATGCATCCCAAAGCTCTCCAGCCAATCTTTCCACCATCGTCCGCTCAGAACGTTCCCTCGCTGCACGAATTATCCATTTAATAGCTAAGGATATCTGTCTCTGGGGTCTTACCTCAACGGGAACCTGATAGTTAGCCCCACCGATACGCCTTGACCTTGTTTCAAGGAGTGGCTTTACCTTCTCTACCGCTGCCTCAAAGATCTTAAGAGGGTCCTCTCCCCCAGACTTTTCCCTCAACCTTTCCAAAGCTTCATAAAATATTCTACGAGCAACGCTCTTTTTTCCATCCC
>CAZJUD010000138.1:0-10005 GCA_964549125.1 uncultured Caldimicrobium sp. | reverse complement strand
GATCTTTTTATTTAAAAAAACAGCTTTTTTGTCTTTTGTCAAGCCCCGTTTAGGCTGTTCAAAAATCTTGCAGACATACCTTGCCATCTTAAGAAAACATCAAGGACCTCTGAGGCCCTTCGCAGCCCCTTCGCTGACGCTCAAGGCTTCGGCTCAGGGAGACATGGTGGGGGGTCAAGGTATCTCAAGCTCAAACATCGGGCACCTCCCTTTAGTTTTTGTAAGACCTTGCCCGTTCGACGAATTCGTCAGCCAAGGCTAAGAAGGCTTGGCTTACCTTATGGTTTGGTTCATAGTCAAGGATGGGTTTTCCGTGGCTTTGGGCTTCGCTAACCTTGATACTTCTTGGGATTAAAGTCTTGAATATGATCCAGGCAAAGTGCTTCCTTGCTTCCTCTGCCACCTCCTGACTGAGCCTATTTCTGCTATCGTACATGTTAAGAAGGAGCCCAAAGAGCCTAAGATCAGGGTTGAAGCTACCCTTAACCCCCCTTACCGTTCGGACAAGTAAAGATAACCCCTCCAAGGCATAGTATTCGCACTGAAGGGGTATAACAACCCCTTGCACAGCCGTTAGAATGTTTACGGTAATGAGGCTAAGAGAAGGCGGGGAATCAAAAAGGATAAAGTCAAAGAAATCAAGAAGAGACCTTCCTTGAAAGGTTGAAGTATGCAAAAGATTTTTGAACACCAATTCTCTGTTTTCCTCTTCAGCAAGCTCAAGCTCAAGACCAACAAGGTCAATGGACGAAGGAAGAAGATATAAATTTAGAAAGGGTTCAAGGATAAACCTTTCGCAGTTTCCCTCAACCAAGGCTTGATAGAGGCTTTTTTCTCTTCCAACCCTTACACCAAGACCCGAGCCTGCGTTTGCCTGCGGGTCAGCATCGATGAGCAAGGTTTTATAGCCCTTAAGACTTAGCGCTCGAGCAAGGTTTATGGCAACAGTTGTCTTGCCAACTCCTCCCTTCTGATTGATAAGGGCAAAAAGCTTCATAGAACACCCTTACCCATCACCCTAAGCGTAAGCGATGGGGTTTTCTTACGGCTTTTCATTAATTTAGCAACTTCTCAAGAAGGACTACAAAAAAGAAAAGAACGCTTATCCAGCCGTTTATCGTAAAGAAGGCTTTGTTTAACTTTGAAAGGTCGTGAGGCTTGATAAGCTTGTGCTCATAGATTAGAAACAGGGAAAGAAGGATTAGCCCAACAAGATAGATGTAGGGGGTCTTTTCAAAGGTTCCTGCGAGGAGAAGGAGGAAAAGAAAAGTGAAAGAATGAAGGACCCTTGCAAACCTTATAGCTCCAACAATGCCAAACCTCACGGGAATGGACTTTAGCCCCACCTTTTTGTCAAACTCGTAGTCTTGAAGGCTGTAGAGGATGTCAAAGCCTGAAACCCAGGTGCTCATCGCAAGCCCAAGGAGAAGGGCAATTGCAGAGATCCTCTCGTTTAAGGCTACGTCAACAGCAAGGGGGATTAAAAAGTAGACAAGCCCTAACACAAAATGCGGAAAATAGGTAAGCCTTTTGGCAAGGGGATAAAAATAAAGAAGAAGGATGACTATTGGGCTAAGCATCAGGGCTAAGCGATTTATTAAAGCACAGGTTAGGACAAAGAGAGACCCTGAAAGGAGGATGATGGCTAAGAGTTCCGGCTTTTTGATAAGACCGCTTGCATGGGGCCAAACCCTTGTCCTTGGATTTTGAGCATCATAGGGCAGGTCAAGAAGCCTGTTTAAAGCCATGCCAAGGGTCCTTGCTAAGATAGCAGAAAGAAGGATAAGGAAAACTTTTTTTGGGCTTGGTAGCTCCTTCATGAGAAGGAGGATGCTTGATAAGACAAAGGGTAGGGCAAAGATGGTATGCTCAAGCTTTAAAAGGTCAGAGTAAAGCTTTAATCTTTGGGCTAAACTTTTAGACAAGGTTCTGCACCTGCTCCCTAATCTTTTCTAAAAGGTCCTTTGCCGAGACTGCAAGAAAAGAGATGTCAGCGTTTTGAGCTTTGTTGGCAAGGGTTGTTATCTCCCTATGCATCTCCTGCAAGAGAAAATCAAGCTTTTTCCCAGAATTAGGCTCCTTCAAAGTCTCTTCAAAGTGGATTAAATGAACCTTTAGCCTATCAACCTCTTCGGTGATGTCAAGCCTGTCAAGAAGGATGGCAACCTCCTGATAGAGCCTTGCTGGGTCAAGCTTTCCACCTGTTAGCTCAAGAAGATAGCTCTCAATCCTTGCTTTAGTCTTTTCAATGTTTTCCCTTTTTACCTCTTCCTTTAGGGTAGAAATTTTTTCGGCAATTACTTTAAGCTCATTAAAGTAGCTTAAAATTCGTTCCTTAAGTCTTTCTCCCTCTTTAATTCTGCTCTCTTTAAGATTTTTCAAGGCAGAATCAAGGGCTGGGAAAACCTCTTCCCAAAGCACCTCTACGTCCTCTTCCCGTTCTTCAAGGGTAAGATAATCACGAAAGTAGAGAAAATCTTGGAAAGTCAAAGGCTCTTCAAACTCAAGCTCTGACTGAAGGATTTCTAAGGCTGTTTTAAGCTTTTTGGCAAGCTCAAGGTCTAAGTAGATTTCCTTTAGTCCCTTGGCAAAGCCATAATACTTTATCTGGACCTCAATTCTTCCCCTCCCGAACCGTTCGCTTACTTCCCGTCTTATACGGTCTTCAAGAAGGGTATACCTCTTAGGAAGCTTGGTATACACCTCAAGGAACCTGTGATTTACACTCTTAGCAAGACAGACAACCTGAAAGGTTTCGGATTGATAGACCCCCTGACCAAAGCCCGTCATGCTCTCCATCTTTATGCCTCACTAACAATCTTTGAGAAAACTTTCTACCAAGGTAAAGATTTTTTCCCTATCCTCAGGGCGGAACCAATGGATGTTTTTTTCCTTCTTAAACCAAGTGATCTGGCGTTTGGCGTATCTTCTGGTATCCCTTTGAATAAGCTTTATGGCCGTATCAAGCGTTATCTCTCCTTTAATATAAGATATTATATGTCTATAACCAATGGCTTTAAAAGCCTTAGATGATGGGGGGTATCCCATCTCAAGAAGCCTTTTAACCTCCTCAACCCATCCCCGTTCAATCATCTCCAAAACTCGCCTGTTGATTTTATTATAAAGTTCTTCTCTTTCAAGGATAAGCCCTATTTTGAGGATAGGGTAGCGGGGCTTAGCTTGGGCAAAGGAATGGCTTTTGTGAAATTCCGAAAAGGGTTTTCCTGTTGCCAGACAAACCTCAAGGGCTCGGCTTACCCTAACAAAATCTCTTGAGCTTACTTTTTTAGCATACTCGGGGTCGAGCCTCTTTAACTCTTCATAGGCTAAAGCTAAATTTTCCTTAACCATGGACCGAACTTTATCCCGAATTTCTTTCGGCACATTAACCTCAAATAGTCCGTATTCAAAGACCCGAAGATAGAGCCCAGTTCCACCTACAAGGATGGGAACCCTTCCCCTTCCCCAAACATCCTCAACCAGAGGGTCTACAAGCTCAAGGAATTTCCCAGCGTTCATTTCCTCATCCGGAAAAAGGATAGAATAAAGATGATGAGGGACTCCTTTCTTTTCCTTTTCCGTTGGCTTTGCCGTCCCTATGTCTAAGCCCTGGTAAAACTGTTGGGAATCAAAGTTTATGACCTCTCCGTTAAACCTTAAGGCAAGCTCAACGGCAAGCTCACTTTTTCCAGTTGCGGTAGGTCCGCAAATGGCTATAACCTTCTTCATGCTCTTATCAGATTTTTAAGCTCAGAAAGGCTAAGCTTGTAGAAGATAGGTCTTCCATGAGGACAGGTAAAAAGAGAATCTCTGAACATCCTTTCAACAAGATAAAGCTTTTCCTCTTCGCTAAGGACTTCTCCCTTCTTTCGCGCAAGAAGGCAGGATGCCCTTTTTAAAAGCTCATCCTTTAGGTCTAAGGTTGGAACCTCTCCCTCTAAGAGGCTTCTTAGCACCCATTCCACATCCTCACCCGCTAAGTAATCTGGAACACCAAGGACAAGGATGGTTCCCTCTTTTAGAATTTTGAAAAGAAATCCCTGCATTGTTAGCTCATCCTTTATGGCTAAAAACCTTGAAAAGGCTACCTCATCAAGAGGAATTTTTTTGGCGATGATAAGTTTTTGGGTGCAAACATCTCCAGTCTTAGCCTTAAGCCTCTCATAGATTATCCTTTCTGAAAGGGCATGCTGGTCGATTATGAGGAGCTCATCTCCACTTTCCACAAGAAGATAGGACTGCTTGAAAGTGCCGATAAGTCTAAAATCTTCACGACTATCTTGAGGGATGTATTTTTTCTCAAAAGAAGAGGTAGGTTTTTCAGTCCTTTGAGCCTCAGGGTAAGAAAGGTTAGTTTTTACCTCATAGAGAGGCTTGACTCCCTCTTCAGAGACCTTGTAAACATCTTTGTCAAAGCTAAGAGGAAGGTCCTCAAGGTCTTCTTTTACTTCCTTTCTAACTCTTGCCTTTATAAAGCTTGAGCGCCTTTCAAAAAGCTCCTCAAGGGCTGAGGTAAAAAGATGAAAAAGGTCGCCCTCTCTTCTAAACCTTACCTCCCACTTGGCAGGATGGACGTTAAAGTCAACAAGCTGCGGTGGCACGGATATGGATACTACGCCCGCAGGAAAGCCATAGCTTCCGTAGTATTTTTTAAGAAGAGAAACAAAAAGCCTTCCTAATCTTTCGTCCTTTACCCATCTTCGGTTGACAAAGAAGTAAAGATAACGGGTATGAGGATAAACCTTTTCTTGGCTTGTTAGGATTAGCTTTAGATGATAGGGAAGCTTAGCATACTCCTTTGTCAGGAGATACCTCTCATCGATTGAAAGTAGCTTTGCTAAAAAAGTTTCTTCGGACCCTGGGTCAAACTCAAAATAGGGATCCCCCTCTACGAGGACTTTCCATTTAACGGTAGGATGGCTGAGCATGATGCCCCGTATAATCTCAAGAACCTTTGCAGTTTCAGCCCGTTTACTTTTTAAAAACGCCTTTCTTGCAGGAAGATTAGCAAAGAGGTCTTTTACCGAAACCAAGGTGCCTTGCTTTAAGGCTGAAGGCTTAAAGGAGACCTCTTTCCCAAATTCTACATAGAGCTCATAGCCAGTATCAAGACCCTTAGCTCGGCTTTTAATGGTTAACCTTGAGACTTCAGCTATGCTTGCAAGAGCCTCTCCCCTAAACCCAAGGGTTAAAAGGGAGTAAAGGTCAGAGAGGCTTTTAATCTTACTTGTTGCGTGCCTTCTAACAGAAAGCCTTAAGTCTTGAGGCTCCATACCCTCGCCGTCATCATAAACGGTTATTTCTTCTAAACCTCCACCATAGAGTTCAATTCGGATTTGAGTTGCTCCAGCATCAAGGGAATTCTCTACAAGCTCTTTCACTACCGAAGCAGGACGCTCGATGACCTCGCCTGCAGCGATCTTTGCTACGAGCTCCTCCGGTAAAAGATTGATCTTTGGCATCCCAACCCTTGCAAAATTTTAAAAATTCCTGTAGTTTTAAAATATGAGAAAGATTATAGCAGGACCAAAAAGAATTCAAGCCCTTATCGAGAAGCTTGCCGAAAGGATCTTAAAGAACCATCCCATCTTAGAGAATGTGGCCCTTGTTGGCATTCGTTGCGGTGGGGTCCCTTTGACAAACCGTATAAGAGAAATTTTTCACAAAAAAAAGGGCATCTTAGTGCCCTGCGGCTATTTAGATATTACCCTCTATCGAGATGATTGGACAAGGATTGCTAATCAGCCTCAAGTTAAGAAGACAGAGATCCCTTTTTCTATTGAGGACTTAAACATCATCTTAGTTGACGACGTGATCTACACGGGGAGAACGGTTCGAGCAGCCCTTGATGCCCTTATCGACCTTGGTCGCCCAAAAAAGATTGAGCTTGCCGTCCTCGTTGACCGTGGCGGAAGAGAGTTCCCCATAGAGCCAAACTACTGCGCCTTAAAGCTAAGAAAACTTGCGCAAGATGAGTATGTCAGCGTCTATTTCAAGGAACTCTCTGGTAAAGATGCCATCGTCATAGAAACCTACCCCTCTTAAAGTGATAAAATCATAAGCGTGAAAAACTTCACTTAAACTAAATAAACCTGTTAAAGGTAGATTAAATTTTAAAATATTCTAAAGGTAGCGGAGGAAGGCATGGATAGGACCCTTAAAGAATTAGCAAAAGATGGGATCATCACACCGGAGATGGAGTTTTGCGCAAAGGTTGAGGGTGTTTCTCCGGATTACATTCGCGAGGGCATAGCTCAGGGGACTATAGTTCTCTGCAAGAATAAAAAGAGTAACCTCACTAAGCCCTGTGCCATAGGCAAAGGTCTAAAAACCAAGGTTAACGTAAACATAGGGACCTCAAAAGACAGAGTAAACATCGAGGAAGAGCTAAAAAAGCTTGAAATAGCGATAAGGTATGGAGCTGATGCCGTCATGGACCTTTCAACTGGAGGCGACCTTGACGAGATAAGAAAAATCATTAGGGAAAATTGTCCAGTCCCTCTCGGCACGGTCCCCATCTATCAAGCAGCCCTTGAAGCCGTTGAGGTCCATAAAAAATCGATGGTGCAGATGACGGTATCAGAGATATTCAAGGTTATTGAGAAGCAAGCTGAGCAGGGCGTTGACTTTATGACAGTCCATTGCGGAATAACGAGGGAGGCTTTAGAAAGGCTAAAGAACAAAGAAAGGGTTTTGGGTGTTGTTTCGCGAGGTGGTTCTTTCATCATCGAGTGGATGGTCTATAACAACAAAGAAAACCCTCTTTATGAATACTTTGATGAACTTTTAGAGATTGCAAAAGCCTACGATGTCACGCTTTCCTTGGGGGATGGGCTTAGACCGGGTTGTCTTGCCGACGCTACAGACGCCCCTCAAATTCACGAACTTATCGTTCTTGGTGAGTTGACCTTGAGAGCTTGGGACAAGGGCGTTCAGGTTATGATCGAGGGTCCTGGGCATGTGCCCATAAATCAGATTGAGGCAAATGTCCTTTTACAGAAGAGGCTATGCCACGGAGCTCCCTTCTACGTTCTTGGACCTTTACCTACAGACATTGCCCCAGGCTACGACCATCTTGTCTCGGCGATTGGCGGGGCGATAGCGGGTTCAGCGGGTGCAGATTTCCTCTGCTATGTGACCCCGGCAGAACACCTTAGACTGCCAACGCTTGAAGATGTAAAGGAAGGACTTATCGCTGGGAAGATAGCCGCTCACATCGCAGACTTAGCAAAGGGGGTCAAAGGGGCTTGGGAGTGGGACCTTGAGATGGCAAAAGCACGAGCTGAGCTTGATTGGGAAAGACAGATCGAGCTTTCCATCGACCCGGAAAAGGCAAGAAAGTACCGGCTTGAAGGTGGAGTATCAAGAAGTAAAGCCTGCACCATGTGTGGAGAATACTGCGCTATAAAGATCTTTGAGCATGCTTACAAAAAATTAGTCGGAAGAGGTATTTAAAGAATTTTGACCTGATTAGAAAAAGAAGGATAAGGAAGCTTCCCCCAAGGAGCCCCCAGTAGGCAACCTTCTTAAAGGTCTCCTGAAAACCCCAGCTCAAAGCCTGAACATACTGAGCATGATAAAGGAGGGCAGAAACCTTTTTTTCGGCAATGTCTTCGCTAAAAAACTGTCTTGCAAAGGGAAGCTTTTCCTGCAAAAAAAGGGAAACATAGCTTGGGTCCTGAAGTTCTGTTAGCCGCTGAAAGTTTTTGTTTGTGTAGAATTCTAAATGGTTCGTAGCAAGGGCTGTCCCAAAGGACCCTCCTACGAACCGTTGATAGTGCATGAGAGCAACGCCAAGGCCAGTTTTTTCCCCAAGTCGCCTTAGCGAAAGAGCTGTAAGTGGGGCAAAGAAGGTCCCCATAGATATACCAAGAGGGATGGTGAGAATTGCTGCCTTATAGGCTGGTGTGTAGTAGTTTAGCTGAGGGATGAGAAAGTAGGTGGTGATAAAAAAGAGGATAAAACTTATAAAAAGGATTATACCTGGGGCGATTTTATCTGAGAGGTAGCCTGACACAACGCTAAATGTGCCGATAAAGATGGCAAAGACTAAGATGTGAATGCCTGCTTGAAAGGTAGTAAGACCCTTTAGGTTTTCGTAGTAGAGAGGTAGAAGGTAGAAGACTTGATACATACCGAACCCAAGGGTAAAAAAATGCATCCCCATCGGCAAGCCAAATTCAGGTATTTTGTAGATGGAAAGGTCGATAAGCGGAGTTTTAGAGCGAAGCTCGTTCATGAAGTAAAGGCAAAAGAGAGCAAGGCTTAAAAATAGTAGTAAAGGTATGATGGGAGATTGAAACCAGCCAAGCTGTTGCCCCTTTGAGAGCATGACAAGAAGGGATACGGTTGCCGAGGCGACAAAAATATAACTTAGTAGGTTGAACTGAAAATAGCCCTGCCTTCCTATCTCTTTGGGAAGTAGGGCAAGGGCAGCGATAACGTTTACTACTCCTATTGGCACGTTCACAAAGAAGACCCATCTCCAGGAAAGGTGTTCGGTGATAAAGCCTCCAAGGGTTGGACCAAGGGCTGGGGCAAAGCTTACCCCAAGCCCGAATATCCCCATAGCAAGTCCCCTTTTCTCCGGTGGATAGATGCTTACAAGCAAAGTTTGCGTAGTTGCGGCAAGGAAGGCTTCCCCAATGCCTTGAATAACCCTAAAAAGGATCATCTGAGGAAGGCTCTGGGCGATTCCGCAAAGAAAGCTTGCACCGGTAAAGATAGAGAGCCCAAGGATGAAGGAATAGGAATAACCAAGGTATTTAGCGAAGTTTTCCACAAAGAGGAGGGCCGTTGCCGCAGCCATCATGTAGCTTGTGACCACCCATTGGATGCCATAAAGGTCAGTGGCAAGGGGTCCCATCATCTTTGGGACGACGATGTCAACGATGGTTGTGTCAAGAATAGCCATAAAAAAGCCTGTCATGAGGACAAAGGTTATGAGTAGCCTTTCCTTTGGGGGAACGGGATAGTAAAAGTCTTTCATTGCCTTATGCGCTTTATCTCAACTTCGCCGCCAAGACCAACCCTAAGGAGATGCATAGGACCTTTTTTCAAACGAATTTTTACCGGGACCCTTTGGGCAAGCTTGGTGAACTCTCCGGCAGATATATCCCTTGGCACAAGGGCAAAGGTCGCTGCGGTTGCCGGTAAGACTTCTTCAACCTCGCCCTCAAACTCGGCATCTGGATAACTATCAAGCCAAACCTTAGCCGGAGCCCCTTTTACCACTCCCTTAAGCTTATTCTCTTCAAGAAGCACAAGGACATAGAAGCTCTTTGGGTCAACAATAGCAAAAACAGGCTGACCAGGAGAAACCACATCCCCCTCGGAACGAAACTTCTTAGCAACAAGCCCTGAGATTGGGCTAAGGAGTTTTGTGTTCTGATAGTAGAACTTTAGCTCTTCAAGCTGTTTGGAAAGGGATTCCTCTTGTGAGGCTAAAGCAAAGACCTTTGCTCTTAGGCTTGAAACTGCCTTTTCCTCGTTTAGGACAAGCCTAAGGTCCCTCTCAAGGCTTTGTCTCTCCTTAGCAAGGGCTTCCTTTTTTGCCATAAGAGCCCCCATACGGTGCTTTATCTCCTCCTCTTGAGTTCTTACAAGCTCAAGGCTTTGCCTTGAGACCAATCCCTCTTTAAAAAGCTCTTCATACCTCTTTCTATCCCTTTCAGCCTGCTCAAGACTCGCCTTAAGGGCTAATATCTCTTCGTCAACCGACCTTATCTCTTCAAGGACCCTTGACATACCAAGGCGAGCTTTATCTGCCTTAAGAGGGATGCTTCCTGCTATCCTTGCAGCCTCCTTCTCAAGACTTTCCCTTTCCTTTCTTACTCTTTCTAATTCAGCCAAAAAAGCTAAAACCTTGTTTCTATAATCCTCAGACTCAAGCTCAGCAAGCACCTCTCCTTCCTTTACTTCGTCTCCCTCTCTTTTATAAAGTTTAACAATTCTTCCGTTTACCTTGGTAAAGCTTGCATAAACTAAGGTGTCAGCTTGCACAAA
>CAZJUD010000137.1:0-2700 GCA_964549125.1 uncultured Caldimicrobium sp. | reverse complement strand
TGGCTTTGCCCTGATTTCCACCTCAAAGGATTTAGGGACACAGGCCTTGATAACCCGATCTTCTCTTGAGTTTGGTTTTACTTTTACCTCAACAAGGAGGAACATCCTTTTGCTCTTCTTCCGACCCTGCTAAGTCATTTTTTTTATTTTTCTATTAGAAGGTCAATATAGATTTAACCTTATATACAGTAAAAGTTCACGAATAAGATATATCAAAAAAATCACAACAACTGGGCTTAAGTCAAGCCCATAGATAGGGGGAATAAACCGTCTTGCAATACTTAGCACAGGCTCAGTTGCTCGGTAAAGAAAGCGCACTACCGGATGGTAGGGATTTGGGTTAACCCAGGAGATGATAGCTCGAGCAATGATAAGCCATACATAAAGGGATAGCAAAAGGTCTAACGTCTGGATCAAAGCACGAAGAAGTGCGTTTAGCATGCCTTACCAAAGGGGCAGATGGGGTATCTACACTCAGGGCAGTTGTAGCAAAAGCCACCGTGTCCAAGCCTTGCAATGTCTTCACGAGTAATTTTTTCGCCTACAAGAACTCGCGGAAGTATTAGGTCAAGGATGGTGATTTTGAAGAACATGGCGCAGGCAGGTATCCCAAGGATCACCTTATCTCCAAGGCTTGCGTAAAGGAACATGTTGCCTGGAAGCACAGGTGTCCCGTAAACATAGTGGTCAGGGTTTAAGTCCTGAATGGCTAAGCGGGTTACATCGTCTGGGTCAACAGACATTCCGCCAGTAACAAGAACGACTTCAGCTCCACGCCTAAATAAGTCCTCTATGGAAGACCTGATAAATTCTCTATCATCTGGGGCAAAAAGTGGTCCAAGGATGTTTAAGCCAAAGCTTTGAAGCTTCGGCATTAACCTCGGGGCAAAGGCATCCTCAATCCTGCCATAGAAAACTTCATTCCCAGTGATTACAAGACCTGCAGAGTTAATCCTCCTTGGAAGGACCCGTAAGACACCGTTTGGATACTCTGAGCAAATCCTTTCCACTTCCCTAACTAAGGATTCCTTCACTACGAGCGGAATGGCTCTTCCCCCGGCAAGTTGATCTCCCTTTTTTACCCAGAGGTTATTGTGCTTTGTGGATAGGCTTATCTCACCAAGCATGTTTATGCGAAATACCGCCTCAGTTTCTACCTTAAAAAGACCATCCCTTTCCGCCTTAAATATAACCTTCCCCTCACGAATTTCTGGAGTAAAGATTACTCCTTCTCCACAGCAAGCCTTAGCAAGCCTAAGAGCCACCTCATCCTCATGAAGCTCATCTGGCTCAAGCTCAAGAATATAGATGTGATCTTTCCCGCAGGCTTTAAGGATTGGTATGTCTTCTTCCCTTATGATATGTCCCTTCTTAAAGCGCGCCCCCTTAAACTGACCGGGAACGATCATGGTTACATCGTGGGGCAAAACATGACCGATGGCCTCCTCAACGGGAATTAGCTTAGCCCTCACCCTTTCTTGCCTCCTTTCTTTCGTAAGCTTCTATTATCCTCTGCACGATAGGATGTCTAACCACATCTTGTTTGGTAAAGTAGACAAAGGCTATACCCTCAATCCCCTCGAGTATCTCCATTGCCTCAAGCAAACCAGACTTTTTTGGGTCTGGAAGGTCAATCTGGGTCACATCCCCTGTGATGACCGCTCTTGAGCCTTGCCCTATCCGCGTCAGGAACATCTTCATCTGCTCAGTAGTGGTGTTCTGGGCTTCATCCAAGATTATAAAAGCTTCGTTTAAGGTTCTACCCCGCATAAAGGCAAGAGGGGCAACCTCAATCACACCCTTTTGGAAGAGCTTTGCTACACGGTCAAAGGATAACATGTCGTAAAGGGCGTCATAAAGGGGACGAAGATAGGGGTTTACTTTTTCCACGAGGTCTCCTGGCAAAAAGCCAAGCTTTTCTCCAGCCTCAACCGCCGGTCTTACAAGGATAATCCTACTTACCTCGCCCCTTAGCAGAAAGGATACAGCCATGGCTACCGCAAGATAAGTTTTACCGGTACCTGCCGGTCCGATGCCAAAGACGACCTCCGCCTGTCTTATGGCATCAATGTATTTTTTCTGAGTAGGACTCTTGGGAGCAATAACCTTTTTTCCCGAAGTAACAAGAATGGTATCAAGAAAGATATCCTTTAGTTTGGTGTTTGGGTTTTCAAGGAGGGTTCTTCCTGCATACTCCACATCAGAGGGATAGAGGTTGTAACCAGCCTTTATAAGCCCATAGAGCTCGGTTAATGCCTTGTCAGCAAGCTCAACATCATAGGGTGCGCCCGTCATAATCACCTGATTTCCTCGAAGCGTAAGCTCCACATGAAAGAGCTTTTCCAAAATTTTAAAATTTATCCCCCTCTCCCCGTAAAGGTTCCTAAGAAGTGGATAATCCTCAAAAACAAGCTCTCTAACTTCTACTTCGTCAACAGCCCTTCTTGCCATCTCGTTATTCATCACCTCTCAAATTTTGTTTGAGTATAATATTAGATTAGTTAAATAAAAATTCAAGTAAAAGTAAAGCGGGTCCAAAATTTATCCAAGTATATTGAGGCTCTTCGAAAAATTCCTTTCTCTCTCCAATTTTGAGCAAAGCAAAGGATCTCCCTTTTTGATGCCGCCCGAAGGGCCTCCCTTCTGTCCCCCCGGGCCGAAGCGCTGAGTTTCCGCGTACGGGCCAGGGAAGGGGCCCCC
>CAZJUD010000136.1:0-1963 GCA_964549125.1 uncultured Caldimicrobium sp. | reverse complement strand
AGAAAAAGAAAAAGAAAAGAGAAATAGGTTGTTAGCAAGAGGTATAACGACTAAAGTAGTCTTGCAATAATTTTCAAACGGCCTCATTCAACCTTGACAAAATGCTTTTGTAATCCTATCTTAATTTAAGCTAAATTTTTGCAGGAGCATGTCATGGAGCCTATAGTTCCATTAAAAGGTTTTGATAAGATTATTCAACCTATCAGGCTTACCGGAAAATCTAAAATTATCTTTCATTGCGAGCCAAACGTTCCGTGTTTCAAGCTCTGTTGTTCCGATTTATACTTACCCCTTACGCCTTACGATATCATTCGTATACGCGATTTTTTGAAGCTTACAACCGACGAATTCTTAATACTCTACACAGAGCCTTTTATCCTCCCAAAATCTCAACTTCCCATAGCCCGGCTCAAGATGAGGGATGATGCAGAAAAAACCTGCCCCTTCCTTGGAGAAGGTGGATGCACCATCTATGCTGTGCGTCCTTTAGCATGCAGGTATTATCCTCTTGGTTTTGGTCTTTTTAGAAATCGCGATGAAAGACGAAACGAAGATTTTTACTATCTTGTCCAAGAAGGGTTTTGCCAAGGTCTTGAAAGTGGAAAAGAAATGACTGTTGATGAATACCGGAAATCTCAAGGTATACCAGAGCTTGAAGAGCCTATTTTTGAATGGGCTGAAATTATCATGAAAAAGGAGTCCTTTGGTCCGATTGAAGTCCCAGAAAAGAGCGTAGAACTCTTCTTTATCGTCAGCACTAACCCTGATCGGTTTAGAGATTTTATTTTCAACTCTAAATTTCTTGAAGTTTTCGAAGTTGAAGACGAAACTTTAAAAAAGATTAAGAAAGATGACCTTGCTCTTCTTCAGTTTGGGTTTAAATGGTTAAAAAGCGTGCTTTTTGGTGAAAAGCATGTAAAAAAGAGAAAAACAAGTCCTTCAGTGAAAAAGATTAAGCCTTTTTAGCTAAGCATTCAAATAAAAATTTTAAAAAACTTTCAGAAGGCGGGGTAAAACGCTTCTTTTTTAGATGAACTAAATAAAATTGCCTTTTTATATCGAAGTCCTTTATTTTAACTATTTTTATTAGCCCTAAGGTTAGTTCCATATTGATGGCTCTTTTAGAGACAAAACCCAATCCAAGACCTGCTTTGACACCACTTTTAACCGCCGAGGTTGAGCTCATTTCCGCAACGATGTTTAGCTCCGTGAGATAAATCCCTCTTTCCTTTAGGCCATTCAAAACCGTTCTCCAGGTGCCTGAACCTGGTTCTCTTGCTATCAAGGGGATTTGTGGTAACTCATCAAGCAGAATTTCCGATTTTTCAAAATGTTTAGGGGCGATAAGAACGATTTCATCCTCACAGCAACCGATGAAGAGCAAATTTTTGTGGGGAATTTGGGCACCTACAATGCCTAATTCATACTCTCCGTTTGCTACTCTTTCGATTACATCTTGTGTATCAGTAACTTTTAGGTAGACCTGCATGTTTGGATAAAGGGATTTAAACTCTTTGATGAGTGGTGGCAGAATATACTGACCAGGGATGGTGCTTGCCCCAACTTCCACACGCCCGCTTTCTGGGTCCTTGTGACATAAAAGCTCCTTTTCTAAACCTGACCAAAGTTGCCAAAGCTTGACGCCGTAATGATAAAGAATGTGCCCAGCCTTAGTTGGAACAACATTCCTTGTTGTCCTATCAAATAGATTAACCCCAAGTTGTTCCTCAAGCTCTTTAATGTGAATTGTTACCGTAGGTTGAGAAAGATAAAGCTCCTTTGCCGCCTGTGAAAAGCTCTTAGTTTCGTACACTTTAAGAAAGACTTGAAGTTTCCTCCAATCAAACATGCTCTATCTATAGAGCGATTTATTAATTTTGTCAATAATTAATGGATGTTGTTCGAAAAATTCTTTTCTCCCCCCCCCAATTTTGCGCAAAGCGAAGAAAATCCCTTCTTTGCC
>CAZJUD010000135.1:0-9586 GCA_964549125.1 uncultured Caldimicrobium sp. | reverse complement strand
CAAGGTCAACTTGGTTAGCCCATTGAAAAGGAGTATGAGGCTTTGGAATAAAGATGGATGCTGAAAAGGTTAAGTCAATGGAGGAGAATACCTTCTTTATATCTCGGTATAGTTTTATCATTTCTTCAAGGTCTGATAGCTCCTCAAGCGGAAGACCAACCATGAAGTAGACCTTTACTCTTCTAAAACCAAACCTTTGAGCTAAGGCAAGGTCGTGAAAAAGGTCTTCGAGGTTAATATCTTTGTTTATGACTGACCTTAGTCTACTTGAGCCAGCCTCAACGGCAAAGGTAAGGGTGGTTGTTCTTCCCCTGCGAAGAAAGCTTAAAAGTTTTTTGGTAAGGCTTCCTACCCTTAACGAGGGTAAAGAGAAGGCAAATTCCCCCTTTTCGCCTCGGTAAAAGGTTTGATCCAAAAGGCTAACAAGTTCATCAAGCCTTGTGTAATCACCAGTAGAGAGGGACATGAGCGATGCTTCGCGGTAGCCGGTTTTTTTAAACCCCTGAAGGATCTCTTGAACAATAAGCTCTGGGGTCTTTTCTCGAACTGGGCGATAGTAAAAACCTGCTGAGCAGAACCTGCAACCCCTTGTGCAACCTCGAGAGATCTCTACAGAAATCCTATCATGGGCAAGCTCGATAGTCGGGATGGAATGTAGGATAGGCGTTAAGCCCTCTGAAAACCCTTGGAAAATCCGCCTCTTTACCCTGTTTTTAAATTGCGGAACATAGACCCCTTCAATCTTGGTAAGCTCCTTCAAAAGCTCATGCTTATCTTTGCTTTTACCTTTCCAATCCTTTATAACCTCTAAAACTTCTAATACTGCTTCTTCTGCCTCACCTATGATGAAGGCGTCAAACACATCAGCGATGGGCTCAGGGTTTCCTGCTGAAGGTCCGCCTCCAAGGATTATGGGATAGCGCTCGTCCCTGTCCTCGCTTTTAAAGGGTATGTTTGATAAGTCTAAGACCTGTAAGATTCCAGTAACAAGAAGCTCATAGGCATAGCATATGCCGATGACATCAAACTCGGATAGGGGCTTTTGGTAGTTTGTAGAAAGAAGGGGCTTTGCTTTTGCTTTAAGATGCGCCTCAAAGTCCGGGGCTACGGCAAAGGCTAAGTCGCATAGGTAGTCTTTTTGAGAATTTATAATCCCGCAGAGGATGTTTAGCCCAAGATGAGACCTTCCAATTTCGTAAAGGTCTGGATAGCAAAGGCAGACCTTTATCATTGCCTTCTCCCAATCTTTTAACGGAAAGTAAGGTTCCTTACCAAGGTAACGAGAAGGCTTTCTGACTTTTATCAATACCTCATCCGGATAGCCTACCATAGCATTATAAATTTAAGCGTGGTTTTAAATTTTGAAAGGTAAAGTAAAATGTTAGAGGAAAAATCCGCTGGGAGTGATGAGGATGCTATCTCGACTTCTGCGAATATTTTCTAAAGATTTAGCCATCGACCTTGGCACAGCAAACACCTTGATCTATGTTGAGGGGAAGGGCATAGTCCTGCGAGAACCTTCTGTGGTTGCCGTAAAGGAAGAGGGTCGTTATAAAAGGGTAGTTGCCATCGGTGAAGAAGCAAAGAGGATGCTTGGCAAGACACCAGGCTCAATTAAAGCCATCCGTCCTTTAAGGGAAGGGGTAATAGCGGACTTTGAGGTCACTGAAGCTATGATCCGCTACTTTATTCAAAAGGTCCATAACAGAAGCTATTTTGTTAAGCCAAGGATCATCATCAGCGTTCCTTCAGGCACAACTCAGGTGGAAAGAAGGGCGGTAAAAGAAAGCGCAGAATCTGCAGGGGCAAGAGAGGTCTATCTTATTGAGGAGCCAATGGCTGCAGCAATCGGCGCTGGGCTCCCTGTAGCCGAGCCTGTTGCTTGCATGGTAGTAGACATTGGGGGAGGCACAACGGAGGTTGCAGTCATCTCTCTTGGTGGGATAGTTGTTAGCCATTCCATCAAGGTTGCTGGAGACAAAATCGATGAGGCTATCGTTTACTACATCAAAAGAAAATACAACCTCCTCATCGGAGAGGCAACGGCTGAGCAAGTAAAGATCAGGATCGGAGATGTGCTTCCTCAGGAACCCTATCCTGAAATGGAGATAAAGGGAAGAGACTTGATTACCGGCGTGCCAAAGACGATAACCATCACCTCTAAGGAGGTGCAAGAGGCTATTAAAGAGCCGGTAGACCTTATCGTTCAAGCTATCAAACAGGTCCTTGAAGCAACACCGCCAGAGCTTGCTGCCGACCTTGTTGACCGTGGCATAATGCTAACCGGCGGAGGCGCCCTCCTTAAAAACCTTGATAAACTTATCTCTCAAGAGACGGGACTAAATGTATCTGTTGCTGAAGATCCTCTTCTTTGTGTAGCCCTTGGAGCAGGTAAAGCCTTGGACAACCTTGACAAGCTTAAGGACGTAATGATACAAGTTTAAGCCATCTTTATTCCGAGCCCTTCAATCTTCGATAAAGCGAAAGGACTGAGCGCACGTATCTTTGAGTTTCTGCGTAGGGCGGGATACCACCATAGGCTTCTACCGCCTTAGGTCCAGCATTGTAAGCAGCAAGGGCAAGGGTTAAGTCTCCAAACTTATCAAGTAGATACCTTAAGTACCTTGCCCCGCCCTGGATGTTTTCCCTTGGGTCAAAGGGGTCAGAAACTCCAACGATCCTTGCCGTGCTTGGAATTAGTTGCATAACCCCCAAGGCTCCTTTAGGAGAAACCGCTCGGGGATTGTAGTTTGATTCAACCTTGGCTATGGCATGAAGAAGCTTAGGGTCAAGATTGTAAGTCCTGGCAACCTCCTCAAAAAGCTCATTAAACTTCGTCGAAAGATTGAAGCTTGAGGATGTGTCTTCGGGAGAATTTGTAGTGTCTTCAAGGAAAGGGTTCCTCGTTGTTACAACCAGGTATAGCCTTGAATTTTCAACCATCTTGATGTTAGAGAAAAATCTCTCCCCCGTCTCGGGGTCCTCGTAGACATAGATCTTCGTGATAAAGACGGTAGGCTTAGAATTCAACCCCTTATTCTTAGCGCCAGTAGTTTTTGAACGAGCAAAGAGAGGAGAAATTAGAAAAAGGATAAAAAGCAAGCAAAGTAGAAAAAGCCTTCTCATCTAAGCCCTCTCCGAGCGACCTTTCAAGAAGGCATCCTTGCACTCTTTGGAACAAAAATAATAAGCTTTGCCCTCAATTTCAACTTTTAAAGCCTCCCCTTTCGGAAGATAAACCCCGCAAACCTCATCCCTTACCATATCTGTAATCCTTATCTTTTCTTTTCGGTCAAGCTTCTTTTTTTTATAATTTCTATAATAGAAAAAAAGTATCAAAAGGAAAGCTAAAAGAACCCAAAATTTCATAGAAAATCCCCAAAAATTGCCTTATATTCCCAGATTTCTTGATTGTTTAAATTTCTTTTAAAGTTGTTTGTTAATTCTTTGATGGTTAAGCCTAAGCCTGGATAAACAAAATCGGGACTTATATCCAGAATAGGAAGCATCACGAAGGCTCTCTCTAAGGCTCGAGGATGGGGAATCTTGAGATACTCAGTATCTATTATCAGGTCTTCGTAGAAGATAATGTCGATGTCTATTTCCCTGTCAGCGTAAGCTTTTTCCCTCTTTCGTCCAAGGGAAAATTCTACGCACTTTGTCTCAAAAAAAAGAGCCTGAGGAGAAAGGGATGTCTCACCAAGAAGGACAAGGTTTAAGAAGAGGTTTTTGCTCTCAAAACCAAAGGGAGGGGACTCGTAAACCTTGGATACCTTTAGAATATGGACCCCTCTTTTTTGGAGTTGCTTTAGGGCTAAACGTAGGTTTCTAATCCTATCCCCTAAATTTGTGCCAAGGGCTAAGTAAACCTTTTTTAAAGCTTCAAGCTTGATAGTCTCTCCACCGTCCTTTTTAAGGTGTCAACGCCGACGGTTAGAGCAATCCTAAAGTAGCCTTCACCGCTTGTCCCAAAGCCGTTCCCTGGTGTAACCACAATGTCAAGCTCTTCAAGGAGCTTCTTACAAAACTCAGAGGAAGTAAATCCCTTTGGCACCTTAACCCAGAGGTAAAAAGTTGCCTGAGGAATTTTAAGCTCAAAGCCAAGTTCTTGTAAGGCTTTGGCTAAATAATCCCTCCTTTCTTTGAAAACAGCCCTTAAAGATGGGACTATCTTTTCCAGATTATCAAGGGCATAAGCCCCTGCATATTGGATAGCGGTAAAGACTCCGGAGTCGATGTTGCTTTTTATCTTAGCAAGTCCTTGAACAAGCTCCTTTTTACCCACGGCAAAGCCAATCCTCCAGCCAGTCATACAAAAGGTCTTTGAAAGGCTGTGGAATTCTATGGCTACATCCTTTGCTCCGTCTACCTCAAAGATGCTAAGAGCTGGCTCTTCAAAGTACATCTCTACGTAGGCAGCATCATGGGCAAGGATTAGCCCGTGTCTTTTGGCAAAAGAGATAGCCTCGGCAAAAAATTCCCTTGTTGCTACCGCTCCGGTTGGGTTGTTCGGGTAGTTTAACCAAAGAATTTTTGCCCTTTCAAGAACTTCCTTAGGAATGGACCCGAGGTCAGGATAAAAGTTGTTTTCCCAGAGAAGTGGTAGGTAGTAAGGCTCACCTCCGGCAAAAAGAGTTCCTAAATGGTAGACAGGATAGGCTGGCTCTGGACAGAGGACAACATCCCCTGGGTTTACAAAGGCTAAAGGAAAATGGGCAATACCTTCTTTTGAGCCAATTAGAGCCACAACCTCCGTATCTGGGTCAAACTCAACCCCAAAGCGCCTTTTCATGTAGTTTGTGCAAGCTTTTCTAAAAAATTCGCTTCCCTGATTTGAGGGATAACGATGAAAGGCTGGATTTTCTAAAGCCTTCTTTGCTACCTCAACGATTTCAGAAGGAGTAGGGAGGTCAGGGTCTCCTATGCCAAGGTCGATGATGTCTGCCCCCTTCTTCAGCTTTTCGTTTTTAAGTCTATCTATCTCTACAAAAAGATAGGGTGGAACCTTTTTTAGCCTTTCTGCAAACTCCATCCCTCCCTCCTACCTTTCCCTTTTTCCTTCAATGAATTCTAAGACCATCTGCTTGGCAACATAATCCGGAAATTGCTGGGGCGGATGCTTCATGGTGTAGGCTGAGATGGAGATGAGCGGTCCACCTATGCCCCGGTCTTTGGCTAACTTTGCGCAGCGGATGGCATCGATGGCTGAGCCTGCAGAGTTTGGCGAATCCTCTACCTCAAGCCTTACCTCAACGGATAACGGCACTCCCCCAAAGTGTTCCCCTTCAAGCCTGATGTAGGCTATCTTCTTGTCCTTTAACCAGGGGACCCAGTCAGAAGGACCAATGTGGATGTTAAGCTCGCCGATGTCATAGGGTAAAAGAGAGGAAACCGCTTCAGTCTTCGAAACCTTTTTGGTTTTGAGCCTGCTCCTTTCAAGCATGTTCAAAAAGTCAGTGTTACCCCCAAAATTCAGCTGGTAGGTTCTTCTCAAGGGGATGCCTCTATCGACGAAAAGTTGAACCAAGGTGCGATGAAGGATGGTTGCTCCAAGCTGAGATTTTATGTCATCCCCCACAGCGGGAACGCCCTCGTCAAGAAACCTTTTCCCCCACTCGGGGTCAGAAACTATAAAGGTAGGCATGGCGTTGACAAAGGCTACTCCTGCTTTAAGACAGGCTGTGGCATAAAATCTTGCCGATTCTTCACTACCTACAGGCACATAGTTTATGAGAACATCAGCCTGAACATCCTTAAGGCAGGCGACAACATCTTCAAGCTCATCCTCCTTTTCTTTCGCCGGAACAAAGGTAAGATCTCGAGGATAGGAGCTCATGTGAGAGGCAACTCCATCAAGGACCTTTCCCATGCGAACCTTTACCCCAAGCTTTGGCACATCTGGATAGAACACAGTGGTGCAGTTTGGCGGGGCAAAGATGGCTTCGCTGACATCTTTTCCTACCTTTCTTTCGTCTATATCCCAAGCGGCAACGATTTCAATGTCGCCAGGTCCATATCCACCAACATCAGAGATCATCAGTCCCTCGTATTCCTCTTTTTTCCTATTTCTATAATAGAAAATACCCTGAACCAAGGAGCTTGCACAATTTCCAACCCCAACGATAGCAAGACGCACCTTTTTGGACATCCTTTGCCCCCTTTAAAAGGATCTTCCTAAACATACCATAACTCTAAAAGGTTTAAAGTTTTTCTGTAAATTCCTTTTCAATTTTTATCACCTTAGTCACACGTTCACCTGGAAGGAGGGTAATCATCCTTGAGCCTTGCGTGCTTCGAGCAAGGATGGGTATTTCTTCAGAGGAGATGCGGATCGCTTTCCCTGATGAAGAAAATATGATGACATCTTCATTCCCCTCAAGGAATAAGGCTGAAGCTAAAGGACCAGTTTTAGCGGAAAGCTTGTGGATGCTTATTCCGGAGCCACCACGTTTCTGTATCCTAAACTCTGCTACATCCGTCCTCTTGCCAAAGCCCCCTTCGGTTATGGTGAAAAGATAGCCCCTCTCCTTTGTTTCCACCATAGCTACAACTTCATCCTTTTCCTCAAGGCGAATACCTATCACTCCCTCTGATTTTCTACCCATCGGTCTTAGTTCCGAGGTCTCAAAATGCAAAGATTGACCGTTCTTCGTGGCAAGAAGAACTGTCCCTTCTTTATCAAGGCTTAGAACAGAGCGTAGCTTATCGCCTTTTTTTATGATTATCGCTGTACTGCCTGTTTTTCTCAAGCCTTGAAAGTCCTTGACTAATACTTTTTTAACATTCCCTTTAGCAGTTGCCATAAGGATAAACCCTTCCTCTGTTAAGGGTAAAAAAGCAACTGGGACACCTTCAAAGTTTGGTAGATAATTTCTCAAGTGGTTCCCTTTGGCTTGTTTGGTTGAGGTTGGAACATCCTTCAAAGAGAGAGGATAAACTCTACCCTCCTCAGTGAAGATAAGGACTGTATCCTCTGAAAAGGCAAAGAGGACTTGGCTTATTCTTTCTTCTCCGTAGACGGCAAGGGCTCCCTTGCCACCCCTTTTCTGAGTAGAAAACTCCTCAAGGCTAATCTTCCGTATGAACCCCCCTTCGCTCAATAGAACTAAAACCGGGGTTTGAGGAGGCTTTTCCGAGATAACCTCAGTTTCTTCCTCCTCGATGATCTGCGTCCTTCTTTCATCAGCAAAATCCTCTTTAAGCTTTTTTAGCTCCTCCTCAATTGTAGCAATGAGGGTTGGCTCGTGAGTAAGAATCCTTTCATACCTTTCTATTGCCCTCTTTAACTCTTCGTATTCAAGGAGTATCTTTTCCCTTTCCAGGGCAGTAAGCCTTTGAAGTCTAAGGTTTAGTATCTCCTGAGCCTGAACCTCGGTAAAGTTGAACCTGGCAATTAGCCTATCTTTTGCGGTCTTCGGGGTATCTGAGGTCTTGATAAGCTCTATTATCTCGTCGAGATGCTCAAGGGCTTTAAGGAATCCTTCAAGAATGTGAGCTCTTTCTTTAGCTTTTCGTAGGTCATACTGGGTTCTGCGGATAACAACCGTCCTTCTCCAGTTGAGGAAATGTTGAAGAAGGTCCTTAAGGGTTAAAATTTCGGGTCTTCCGTTAACCAGAGCAAGAAGGATGATGCCAAAGTTCGTCTCAAGCGGGGTATTAGCGAAGATCTCTTTGGCTACAAGATGAGGGGCGTTTGCCCACTCCTTCTTAAGCTCTACCACTACCCTTATGCCATGTCTATCCGATTCGTCCCGAACCTCAGTAGCTGCTTCGAGCTTTTTTTCTTTGATAAGCCTTGCAATCTTTTCTACTACGCTTGCCTTGTTTACCTGATAGGGTATCTCGGTAAAAACGAGCTTCACCTTGTTTTTTTCCCTCTCCACATGATACTTGGCTCGGAGCTTGATCGTTCCTTTACCGGTTTCGTAGGCGTTGAGGATTGCCGACCTACCGACGATATAAGCTCCCGTTGGGAAATCAGGTCCCTTTATATACTCCATGAGCTCTTCTATAGTAAGATCAGGGTTGCGAAGAAGGGCTAAACAAGCTGATAGGACCTCACCAAGGTTGTGGGGCGGAATGGACGTTGCCATGCCTACGGCAATGCCAGATGCCCCGTTTACAAGGAGATTGGGAAGCTTTGAAGGAAGGACGACCGGCTCTTTTAGCGTGTTGTCGTAGTTTGGGACAAACTCTACCGTTTCTTTCTCAAGGTCGGCAAGCATCTCGTGAGCAATCCTTGTTAGCCTGACCTCGGTGTAGCGCATGGCTGCAGGTGGGTCGCCGTCGATTGAGCCAAAGTTGCCCTGCCCATCAACCAACGGATACCGCATGGTAAAATCTTGAGCCATCCGCACTAATGCCTCGTAAACAGGCATGTCGCCATGGGGATGATACTTACCGATCACATCTCCTACAATCCTTGCGCTCTTTTTGAAGGGCTTATTCCATTCGTTTCCTGCCTCATACATGGCGTAAAGGATACGCCTCTGAACTGGCTTTAGCCCATCCCGAACATCAGGAAGGGCTCGCCCAACGATTACGCTCATCGCATAATCTAAGTAGCTCTCTTTAAGCTCCTCTTCTAAAGGGACTTCTATGATTTCTCCCATGGCTTTTCCCCTCTTTCACAATATTCTAACCCACGGCTAATCTCTTCCCGGACCATCTGAGAAAGCTTTTCTTTATCCCTAAGGGTCATCCCCTTCGTCTCTATCAAACTTCCAACATAAACACAAACCTCTCTTTTTTTTAGGCTAAACCAAAGGCTCCCCTTTGGTAGAATATTCCTTGTGCCGTAGATAGCTAAGGGGCAGACGGGAACCTGTGCTTTAAGGGGGATAAGCATTCCACCTTTTTTGAAGGGTAGAAGCTCACCAGTTCTACTTCTTGTCCCCTCAGGAAAGATGACTAAGCTTACTCCTGATTGGACGGCTGAAAGGCAGGCTAAAAGGCTTCGCAGACCCTCCTTTGGGTCCTCCCTCTCCACAGGAATGTAGCCAAGAGCCGATATCCCCCAGCCAAAAAAGGGTATCTTAAAAAGGCTCCTTTTGGCTAAGAACCTGATATCGTAGTCCTTTAGCAGGACCTCAAGAACGGGTATATCAAGCTGGCTTTGGTGATTGCTCATGAAGACATACCTTTGCCCCTTTGGCGGAAGGTTGTTCCCAACCATAACTATCCTTATCCCTAAAACCTTAAGCAACCATTCACACCAAAGCCTTGCCAAATACTTTTTCCGGATAAGGATAGCAAGAAGTCCCATAATAGGAACGCTAAGCAATACGTAAAACCAAACCAAAAGATTCCGCAGGACCTCTTGGATAAACATGCTTCAGAACTTTTCTAAGAAGTTCCTAAGGATTAACACTCCTTCAGGTAGGTCATCCCTTGTGAAGTCCCATTCAAGAAGGGGGCTTTTCCATTTCATCCATCTTTCAAGGGAGGTTCCGATTGATTCTGGGTGAATCTGGCCCCCTTCAACAGGAAAGTATTTATGCCTCATCCCCATGACCTCACCGTCTTCAGCCCTTGCTGAAACCTCAAGCCCCGCAGGTAGGCTCTTTTCATCAATGGCTAAGGAATG
>CAZJUD010000134.1:0-5044 GCA_964549125.1 uncultured Caldimicrobium sp. | reverse complement strand
ATGTCAAGAAGTATAAGGGCTATTCAGAAAATCCTTTCTTTCCCCCAATTTTCCGAAAAGCGAAGGATCTCCCCCTTTTTGTCGCCCTAAGCCAAAGCACTGAGCGTCAGCGAAGGGCCTCTTCCGAGGTCCTTCGGGCCTTGCGGCCCTCAGGATGACCCCCTACCCGGTCGCCCTGAGTCGAAGCGAAGGGGCTCACCCGAGGTCCTTCAGGGCTAACGCCTTGAATAAGGACATACGGGGAGAGGTCCGTTTCCATTGTTGAACCCCGCCCGAAACAGCCGAACCCCTCTGATTACGCTCAGGGAAGTCTTAAAAAGGAATTGCGACCTAAGAAACTCCTTTTTTCTTAATCGCTATTTTTAAGTTTAAACCTTGTTCTTTTTATGTTTTAAGTACATTTCTTTTAAGTGAGGCGGTAAAAGTTCTGATGGATATGTTCCTTGAAAAATTTTATCAATATGCCACCACCAGTGCCTTAGTTCCTCACTTTCAGCACCTAAGGGTTTATAGCAAGTATGTTCTAATACATACTTAAAGAAAGCTTTATCAGCTTCAACAACTCTTGGATGATTATCTAAACCCTTTTCACGTATAACATCTCGTAATACTAAATCTATAGATTCATACTCATCAGTGCATACTTCAGCAAGTCTTTCTTCGTCATACACTACCTCTTCCCAATCTTCTATGTAGATTTCATAAAGGTATGTTTCTCTTAAATGGTCTGGCATAAGTTCAGCTGGGTATGTTTGAAGAAGGATTTTATCACAATGCCACCACCAATATTTTAGTTCCTTATTTTCACCGTAAAAATACAGTCGTACTGACCCTTCTTTATATAAATCCATCATTCTTAGGCTTATCTTGATTAGCCTTTTATCACTTTCAACTACCAATGGATTAAGATCCAAACTTCGTTTATAAATTTCATCTCTTATGCTTAGATATACGTATGCCTGTTTATGCTCCAAAGCTGGAATAAGATAAAATTCATCCTCACTGGTACAACTTATCCATTCATCTATTAAATCTTTATCCTCTTTAAGAGGAATTTTTTCTATAAGCTTTTCAATGCTTTTTAAATAGACTTCTTTTAAATAAGGATAATCAAAGAAATACTGCGCTGGATAGGTTCTTGCTGAGATTTTATCTAAGTGTCTCCACCATACTGAAGTATATTCGCCATCAAAATTCCTATCTTCAACGCCTTCGTCTAAGATGTATCTAAGTAAGTTTGCATCAGCAGTTCTAACTTCTGGTATAAACTCTATTCCTGTCCCAAAAAAGAGCCTGTCGTATTCACCCAATGTTGCTATCTTATCCCTTATCTCAAGGTATTTCTTACATGTATTGTATCTTTTAAAGGAAACTAAATTCTCCTTTGAGCAGGCATCTACCCAGGTTTGTATTAAACTTCTAACCTCTTGATTATCAAGATAGTTTCTCATGGGCGCCCTTTGGATTAGTTGCGGGGAGGAAAAAAAAGGAAAGGATAAGGGCAAGTGCAGAGATAGAAGATAGGTAGATACCTGGGAAGGTTAGGATGTTTAGCTTCTCAACAAAATAAGTGCAAACCATAGGAACTGTTCCGCCGAAAATAGCAAGGGAAGTGTTATAGAGAACTGAGAAGGAGGTTCCTCGAATCTTTACAGGGAAAAGTTCAGCTAAGGTTGCAGGCAAGATACTCATAAAAAGGGAAGAAATGAACGCAAAGGCAAGATGAGCTAAAAGAACGGTCTTGAAATCCCCAGAGAGCATGAAGCTTATCAAAAAGGTAGATAGAATGGTATAAAGGGAGAGTGAGACCAAGAAGAAGGGTTTTCTTCCGTGTTTGTCTGAAAGATAGGCGACAAAGGGGATAAGAAGGTCAAGGAGAAGCATGGCTATAGTGTTAATGAGAAAAGACTGGTCTGAAGGAAGTTTTAGAACACGGTTGTAATAGGTTGATAGATAAACAAAAAGGGTAAAGAAGGCAACTCCTTGAACGGCAGACAAAGCAAGGGTTAAGATTAGTTCTTTTTTATGATGTTTTAGGGCATAGACAAGGGGAAAACCTTTAGCTGGGGATAAGGCCTCTTTGACAAAGGAAGGTGTCTCGTAGGTCCGTCTTCTAACTAACACACCGAGGTAGGCTAAGGCTAAGGTAGGGAGGTAGATTAACCTCCAAGCGTAGCTTAAGAGTTCTTCTTCAGAGAAAACATGATGGAAGACCGTTGCGGTAAGGGAACCGAGAAGGATGCCAAGGATTGCTCCAAAGAGGTTTATGCTTGCGTAGAAGGCCCTTTTGTTTGGATGGCTATGCTCAAGCAAAAAGGTAACGGAGGTCGTGTATTCGCCGCCTGCTGAAAGCCCCTGAAAGATGCGGAGAATTCCAAGGATTACTGAAGATAAGACACCGATAGAATGATAGGTTGGAAGAACCATGATAAGAAGGGAAGGAATTGCCATGAGGTAGATGGACAAAAGGAGGGCAGGTTTCCTTCCTTTTTTGTCTGCCACATAGCCTATGAGTAAGGCTCCAAAGGGTCTTGCTAAAAAGCCAACTGCAAAGGTTAAAAAGCTAAGGATAAGAGAGACAACCGGGTCATGGCTTGGAAAAAATAGCTTGGCAAAGACTTGAGCAAAGTAGCCGTAGACAACGAAGTCATACCATTCAATAACATTTCCAACAAGCCCTGTAGTGATCAGGATTTTCCGAGAGTGCTGCATCAGAGGATAAACTTAGCAAGTTCTTCTTGCGAGATGACCTCTGAAAGCCTTTCTCTGACGTATTCTGGAGTTATGACAACCTTTGTGGGAGCGATGTCAGGTGCGCTAAAGGACACTTCTTCAAGGAGCTTTTCAACAACGGTGTAGAGCCTTCTTGCCCCGATGTTTTCAAGCTTCTGGTTTAGGTCGTAAGCCATCTGAGCAATCTCCTCTATTGCCTCCTTTGTGAATTCAAGCTCAACTCCCTCAACTTTAAGGAGGGCTTGATACTGCTTGATGATGGCGTTTTCTGGCTCGGTAAGTATTCTTACGAAGTCATCCTTGCTCAAGGGTGAGAGCTCAACCCTTATGGGGAACCTACCTTGGAGCTCAGGGATAAGGTCTGAAGGTTTAGAAATGTGAAAGGCTCCGCTTGCGATGAAAAGGATGTAGTCTGTGCGAACCATGCCATAACGGGTGTTAACCGATGTTCCTTCTACGATGGGAAGGAGGTCCCTCTGCACCCCCTCACGGGACACATCTGGCCCGTAACCTTCGCCCCTGCTTGCTATCTTGTCGATCTCATCGATGAAGACTATTCCGCTTGTTTCGGTGAGGTGTATAGCTTCCCTAACCACCTTATCCATGTCGATAAGTTTGCTTGCCTCCTCTTTAGTTAAGATTTCCAAAGCCTCTGACACCTTAACCTTACGTTTTTTACCTCTTAAGGGTAAGAAGGCTGAGAACATCTCCTTTAATTGCATCTCAAGCTCTTCAAGACCGCTTGCCGCCAAGATTTCGATGGTTGGTTGAGGAGGCTTAAGTTCAACCTCAAGCTCAACGAACCTATCGTTTAGGACACCGCTCCTTAACATCTTGAGCATCTTTTCCCTGGTCAGAGGGTCGTATTCTACCCTCTCAGATGTCTTGGGTAAAAGTAGGTCTACAAGTCTTTCTTCTGCGTTCTCACGAGCCTTGGCTAAGACCTTTTTTTCTTCCTCAGCTCTAACCATCTGCACGGCAACATGCACAAGGTCCCTGATGATCGATTCTACGTCCCTTCCAACGTAGCCAACCTCGGTAAATTTGGTAGCTTCAACCTTGATAAATGGGGAATTGGTTAGTTTAGCAAGCCTTCTTGCGATCTCTGTCTTTCCAACTCCTGTGGGACCGATCATCAGGATGTTTTTTGGGTATATCTCTTCCTTGAGGGGACCCTCGATCTGCATTCTTCTCCAGCGGTTTCGCATGGCGATAGCCACAGCCCTCTTGGCTTGGGCTTGCCCAATGATGTACCGATCAAGCTCAGCTACGATCTCTCTTGGGGTAAGTTCTCTTTCCTTTTTTTTCATAGCTCCTCTATTACGATCTCGTTATTGGTGTAAATGCAGACCTCTGCGGCAATCCTTAGGGATGTTTCTACGATTTCTCTTGCAGAAAGGTCAGTAAAGCGAAGCAAAGCCTTTGCTGCCGATAGAGCCATAGGGGCACCGGAGCCGATGGCGATAACATCTTCGTCTGGTTCAACCACGTCCCCAGCTCCTGAGATAAGGAGCATATGATCTTTGTCGCAGGCTATGAGAAAGGCTTCAAGGCGCCTTAAGATTTTATCTGTTCTCCAATCCTTTGAGAGCTCAACAGCTGCCCTAAGAAGTTGCCCGCTGTAGGCTTCAAGCTTTTTCTCAAGCCTTTCAAAAAGGGTAAGAGCATCCGCCGTCGCCCCAGCAAAGCCAACGAGAACTTGTCCTTTGTAAAGCCTTCTAACCTTTCTTGCCCGGTGTTTTAGAATGGTGTTCCCAAAGGTCACCTGCCCATCACCACCGATGGCAACCTTGCCGTTCCTCTTTACCGCAATGACCGTTGTTCCTAAAAATCTTAAAGAACTATCCATACCTCTCCTCTGTAGAAGTTTTATTTTAATCGCACTTTATAGAATTACAAACTAAAAAGAAGATCACTATCGCAAAGCAACCTTTTTTGGTATCTCAAAGGGCAAGCTAAGGGGGCTCATGAGGGATGCCTCGCAATTCCTTAGCAGGGCAGGGTAGAAGCCTTTTAATCTTTCCTTTAAATACTTAGGCTTTTCAAAAAAATCCTTTGTTTGAGATGCAAAATTTGGAAAGAGCATAGTCTTTTGGGACTTACGCCCGGGAGGACGACCCCCCTTTTTACGTTGCCCTGAGCAAAGTCGGAGGCTCTCCTTAGGTTCATCGGTTGCCAAAGCTCCTTCAAGGGGGCTGGTGTGTCTATAGGAATTTTCAAAACATCTTTCCACATTAATTGACACTTCCTGGAATCATGCTAAAATAGCTTAAAATTTTTTAGGGGGCGATGGGATATGCATCCTCTCATT
>CAZJUD010000133.1:0-3130 GCA_964549125.1 uncultured Caldimicrobium sp. | reverse complement strand
GACAAGAGATGAGGCCCTTCGCTGGCGCTCAGGGCGACAGAAGAGAGAGGCCCTTTGCTGACGCTCAGGGCGACAGACAAAGAAAGGGGCTCAGGGCGACAAAAATAGATGGTTCAGGGCGACAGGAAAGTGGCATCGTCCCAAGATTTAGCGAAAGGCTCCTGCTCTCACAGCTTATGGTAATTTTTTAATTTTAACGATTGCTTAATGGAGCAAAGGGACTTCACCTCTTACTTCAACAAAGGGTAAGTCCTGAAGAGGGACTAATTTTATTAACTCGCAAAAGAGCTTTGCTGAATAGCTTACCCCTACTACTCTTCCCTTTTCCATTTTGACCGGCACTATAATGAAGAGGTTCTTTTTGGCTCGAGTAAAGGTAACATACATAAGGTTGACCATCTCTATGAATTCCTTTGTCCTTTCCTCAAGGAAGGCTTTCCACTCAAAAAGTTCGCTTAATTCACTCTTTTTTCCTAAAAAGAAACCTCTTTCTGTTTGAAGCCGAAGGGGGAAGCTATCCCTATCTCCCCATCTTGGGCTTGGATAGTCAAGAACAGTTATTACATTGTCAAACTCAAGCCCTTTTGAGGCGTGGATGGTCATTAGGGTTACCTCAGCCTTTTCTGGTAGGCTTGGGCTTTTCCCCTTAACCTCCTCTGTTAGGAGGGAAAGAAGGCTTTGAAGACTGTATCCTTCCTTCTGCTTGGATAAAACAAGAGAAAGAAAAGAATAAAAAAAGGGCTTTTCCTCTGGAAATTTTTCAGAAAGCCTTAAGCTTTTCCATAGATGTTGCAGAAAGTCGTATGGTGTTAAAAGCCTTCCTATTTGTAATGGCTTTAGGATGTGTTTTTCAAAAAATTCAAGATGCGCATTCTTAAGGTAGTCCCATAGAGTAAGAGAAGTTTCCTCGGCTGACGCCACGGAATCACTTGGTAGGGCTTTAAGAAAAGCTTTATGGCGGGCATAGTTTACTAAGACCTGTCTACCCAACTCAGGGAAGATGTTGGCTAAGACCTTAGCTAAGGCTAACTCGTTGTTTTCATCAAGAAGGAGCTCAAGATAACCAATAAGACCATGAACAAAGGGCGACTTATTAAGCTTTGCTATTTCCTTTGAGGCTAAGGTAAAGCCCTGAGCCCATAAAAATTGATAAAGCTCTGAAAGGGCTTCATTCTTAAAAAGGAGAATTGCTGTAGTGGATTGCTCCCCTGTTTGCTCATCTTTAGCCTTAACTTCCTTTAAAAAGCCTTTTATTGCTTCATGGACCCTCTCCTTAGGCAAGCTTCTACTCTCTTCCACTTTTAAATAATGAATAAAAACCTTTCCGTTGTAGTCATTCGTGTAGCTTTGCTCAAGGTCTTTAAACATTTCCTTTAGCTTTTCACAAAACCTTGGGGCAAAGGAGCAGTGGAAAAATTCAACTACCTTTTTTGGTAGTTTAATATCTTTGGATTCCAGGCCTACATACGCTCTAAGTAGAGGAATAATAATACTGCCAACTTCATTCCCCTTTAAGGGGGAAAAGAAGGTGTTGTTGAAACTTACGATGTTCTTACAGCTTCTATAGTTTTTATCAAGCCTTTCTTCGGAAACTTGGTAGCCCCTTTCAACGAGAGATGCTTTCCAGGAAAAAAGATAATCTGGGTCTGCTCCGCGCCACCGGTAAATGGACTGCTTTGGGTCCCAGGCAAGGTAGATGGGATGCCCCTCAGATAAAAGGTTTTCTAATATAGGACTCAGATTGTAGTAATGTAAAACATCTGTATCCTGAGATTCGTCCTTTATCAAACACTCAACCCTACCAAGCTTATAGTAAATCCAGGGAAGAAGTCCATCTTCCGAAAGATAACTTTTTAGTTTTTCCTTCCAAAATCCCATGTATATTTTGCGGTAAGATAGGAGAACCTGCTCTAAGTCCTGTTTAAGCTCTTGGAATAATTTGTAGTATAGTTGCGCCCTTTTGTAGGGTGGACTTTCTGGAAAATCCTCCGATGAATTGCTTAATTCAACCTCTTTTCCCCGAAGAACCTGCTTTTCTATGTATCCTTCTAACCCCTTAATAAGACTTTTTTTAAGGTTGACCTTTCCCTTCTCTTCCTCCTCAAGAATGAAAGTTATCAAGTCAATAAGAAGGGAGAAGAGCTTTTCATTATCCTTTGCCCGATAATAGAAGTTCAAAAGAGCCTTCTCTAAGAATTCTTCTGGCAAGTTTTTTTCAACCTCCAACCGAGAGGGTAGCTCGAGCTCGTAGGCTAAACCTCGAAAAAGCCGATAAAGATAGCTGTCTATGGTACTTACTTGAAGCTTGGGATAGAAAAGAAAAAGATGGTTCAAAAGTTCTTGAGCCACCTCAGGTTTAATACCCGTTTTTTCTGATAAATCCTTTCCCTTCTCCGTAGAGAGGGAAATCTCCACTAAAAAGGTCAATATCCTTTCCTTCATTTCAAAGGAAGCCTTGTTCGTAAAGGTAAGGACTAAGATCCTTGAAAGGAGAGGGATATCTCCCTCTCCTTGGGTTGATCTATAGCTGATGCGTTTTGCGAGTTCTTTTAGATAGTTTAAGGCTAAGGTATAGGTCTTTCCACTTCCTGCACTTGCCGAAAGTAAACAAACCATACCGTTTACTTCATAGCCGCTCCAGCAACCGTCCCAAGCACAGTAATGGGAACTTGTTCTTCAACTCCCTTTGCGGCACGGTTAACGCTGCGGAGGGTCCTTTTTGCCTCGTTGTAAAGGGATTCGTCCTTAACCAACTTACCAAGAGTCCCCTCCCCCTTTTCTATCTTGGAAACGATGTTGTGCAAGCTTTGGGAGGTTGCCCTAAGGTCTTTGGATAGGGCTTTCAGGTCTTTATAAAGCTCTTCGTCGGTTATAAGCTTCCCAAGGGTTCCCTCTCCTCTTTCAAGCTTCATAGCTACTCTTTCTAAGGATTGGGAAGTGTTTTTAAGATGATTGTAAAGTTCTTCATCCTTTATAAGCTTGCCAAGGGTCCCCTCTCCTCTTTCAAGCTTCATAGCTACTCTTTCTAAGGATTGGGAAGTGTTTTTAAGATGATTGTAGAGTTCTTCATCCTTTATAAGCTTCCCAAGGGTCCCCTCTCCTCTTTCAATTTTTGCAGTAAGAACCTTTA
>CAZJUD010000132.1:0-6948 GCA_964549125.1 uncultured Caldimicrobium sp. | reverse complement strand
AACAAAAAAAAAAGAGCAAAATAAAGCAGAAGGCGCTTCATGCTTTAAGTTTAACACTAATCTAAAAGTTTTAAAGAAAGTTTAAGGGCTGATATTAGGCTCTTTGGGCTTGCGACCCCAAGGGGGGCTATGTCGTAGGCTGTGCCATGGCAGGGAGAGGTTCGAACAATGGGTAATCCAAGGGTAACGTTTACTCCATCCTTAAAATGAATTAGCTTAAAGGGAGCTAATCCTTGGTCGTGATATATTGCGATCACAAGGTCGTATCTTCCCTTGACAGCATGATAAAAAAGACTATCTGCTGGATAGGGTCCGCTCAAGGGGATTCCTGAGGCTTTAGATTTCTCAACTGCAGGGAAAAGAATTCTTAATTCTTCCTCTCCAAGAAGACCACCTTCCCCAGCATGGGGATTTACACCGCAGAGGGCAAGGCTTAAGCTCTTCTTCTTGGGTTTAATCTTTCGCAAAAATTCGTAGGAAAGTTTTGCTACAGAGAGGACCTTTTCTTCTGAAAGTGCGCCTGGCACTTCCTTAAGAGGTAGATGGGTGGTCAAAAGAGAAACTATAAGCCTTCTCCCATAAAAACACATGACATAGTCCTTAACTCCAAAGGCATCGGCTAAAAGCTCGGTATGTCCTCGGTATTTTGAGCCGACCTTTGCTAACCCTTCCTTTGTTATAGGGAGGGTAACGATGGCTTTTACTCTTTTTTCCTTAGCAAGGGAAATAGCTGTCTCAAGGTAGGTAAGCATTGCTTGAAAGCCCTCAAGGGTTGGCTGAGAAGGCTCTACATCAAGCTCAGAAACCGATAAAATTTCTACTTCATGAGGAAGCTTGAGGGAAAAGAGCTTTGCGCGCGCTTCTAAGACCTTTTTATCACCGATTATGAGAAACTTTTTTAAGTGCCTTTTAAAATAAGGTAAAGCCTTGAGTAAAACCTCAGGGCCGACCCCAGCGGGGTCCCCAAGGGTTATAGCTATCATCCTACTTCATCTCTTCAAAATCAGCGTCAATTACGTCATCCTTGCCTTTCTGAGACTGGGATGTGCCTCCTGCTTCAGAAGCGCCTGCCTTTGTACGATAGAGTATTTCAGCCAAACGGTAAGAAGCTTGGGTTAGCTCGTCGCTTGCCCGTCTTATTGCCTCAATATCATCGCCTTCCATCTTCTCCCTGAGTTTGGCGATCCTTTCTTCTACCTCTTTCCTTAGGTCAGCTGGCGCCTTATCGCCAAGCTCTCTCAATGTCTTCTCCACAGAGTAGATAAGACTATCAGCTTGGTTCCTTGCTTCAGCAAGCTCTCTCTTTCTCCTATCCTCTTCAGCATGTTTTTCCGCTTCTTCAATAATTCTCTTAATCTCATCTTCAGAGAGGCCGGAGGTTGGTCTAACGACTATTGATTGTTCCTTTCCTGTGCCAAGGTCTTTTGCTGTAACGTGAAGGATTCCGTCAGCGTCAATGTCAAAGGTAACCTCTATCTGAGGCACACCTCTCGGTGCTGGAGGAATCCCTACCAAATCAAATCGGGCAATACTTTTGTTGTCCTTTGCCAGGGGTCTTTCACCCTGGAGAACATGAATAGTAACCGCCGTTTGGTTATCGGCAGCAGTGGTAAAGATTTGGCTTCTTCTTGTGGGGATGGTTGTCCCACGAGGAATGATAACCGTAAACACTCCACCAAGGGTCTCAATACCCAAGGAGAGGGGCACAACATCCAAGAGAAGAACATCCTTTACCTCACCCTTTAAGACAGCAGCCTGAATGGCAGCACCCATGGCTACTACTTCATCGGGGTTTACGCCCTTTACCGGTTCCTTGCCAAAGATCTCCTTCACCTTCTGCTGGACCCTTGGCATACGGGTCATACCGCCAACAAGGATGACCTCGTCGATGTCCTTCGGTGTTATCCCAGCATCCTTCATAGCAATCCGGCAGGGTTCTTCAAGCCTTTCGATTAAGTCCTCAACCAGGCTTTCAAGCTTTGCCCTCGTTAGCCTCATTACCAAGTGCTTTGGTCCGGTAGCATCAGCGGTGATAAAGGGTAGATTTATCTCCGTCTCAAGGGTTGAAGAAAGCTCAATCTTTGCCTTTTCAGCAGCCTCCTTAAGTCTTTGCAAAGCCATCTTATCCTGTCTTAGGTCTATGCCATGCTCCTTCTTGAACTCCTCGGCGATGTAATCAACGATCCTCATGTCAAAGTCTTCACCACCGAGGAAGGTATCACCGGAGGTTGCTTTTACTTCAAAGACACCATCTCCAATTTCAAGAATGGAAATGTCAAAAGTTCCTCCGCCAAGGTCAAACACGGCAATTATTCCCTCTTTTTTCTTTTCGAGACCATAGGCTAAACATGCAGCTGTAGGCTCGTTGATGATCCTTATGACGTTTAAGCCAGCAATCCTTCCAGCATCCTTGGTTGCCTGTCTTTGAGTATCATCAAAGTAAGCAGGCACTGTAATGACTACATCTTTAACCTCAGTTCCAAGATACTCCTCAAGGTCCTGTTTAATCTTCCTTAAGATCATTGCTGAAATTTCTGGAGGACTCATCCTTTTTCCGCGGACCTCTACATGGGCATCACCGTTTGGCGCCTCAACAATCTTATAAGGCACCCTCTTTCTCCATTCCTGGACCACTGGGTCGTTAAACTTTCTCCCCATCAAACGTTTAATACCAAAAATAGTGTTCTCAGCGTTAATGATGGCTTGCCGTTTTGCCGGCAAACCGACAAGGATTTCTCCGCTTTCTTGAAAGGCAACAACGGATGGGGTCGTCCTTGTTCCTTCACGGTTAGGTATAACCTTTGGCTCACCTCCCTCAAATATGGCTACGCAAGAGTTGGTAGTTCCAAGGTCAATTCCAACAATAGGTGTTGCCTTAGCCATCCTTTTCACCTCCTAAGTTTTTCTTGATTATTCAGTTCCATTTTCTTCTTCAACCGTTTCTGTTGGTTGAGCTTCTTGTTGCTCTCTTCCCATGCAAACGCAAACCAAAGCAGGTCTTATCACTCGGTTATGAAGCATGTAGCCCTTTTGGAAAACTCGGGTAATCTTACCGTTTTCAATCTCGGGATGAGGCTCAGTTTGCAATGCCTCATGCAAATAGGGTTCAAAAGCCTCTCCTATTGCTGGCTCAAACTGCTTCAACCCAAACTTTTCAAGCGTCTGAATAAGAACTTTCAAACTAAGGGCAACGCCCTCTTTTAAAGCGGAAATATTCTGGGTAGTTTCAAAGGATTTTAACGCAAGCTCAAGGTTATCTATCGAGGGAAGAAGCTCCTTAAAGACATTCTCTAAAGCAAACTTGTAGTATTCTTCCTTTTCCCTTTGAAAGGCTTTCTTCAAGTTTTCAAGCTCAGCAGCATACCTTAGGGCTCTATCCTTCCAAAGCTTTAACTCTTCTTCCAATCTTTTCGTTTCTTCCCCTTCCTTCGCCTGTGCCTCACCCTTTTCTAAAACCTCTTCTTTTACTGCTTCCATGTTTCAGCTCCCCGTTTAATTTTTAGGTTTAATTTTTAGGAAAAAAGGCTATGATAAAATTAAGTATCCCTTTGAATTTTTCCAGAGGGGAAGACAAAAATTGAATAGGTGGCAAATAAGCGAGTTGGTAGAAAAAGCCCTCTCTGAGGACCTCCCTTTTGAAGACCTAACATCTGAGCTTCTCATAGAAGATAATCTTTACGGTGAAGCCTTTTTCCTTGCTAAAGAAGACTTGGTGGTCTGCGGTATCCCTGTGGTGGAGGAGGTCTTTCAAAAAATTGACGGGACTGTTGAGCTCTCCTTTAATGTTAGAGAAGGGGAAGAAATTTCTAAAGGGACAAAGTTTGGGATTGCCAAGGGCAAAGTTAAAAGCCTGCTCAAAGGCGAAAGGGTTGCCCTAAATTTTCTACAACATCTTTCAGGGATTGCCACCGCAGTTAGAAGAATGCAAAAGAAGCTTTCCCCTTATGGGATTACCCTTCTTGATACAAGAAAGACCCTACCAGGATTAAAGGTCTTACAAAAGTATGCAGTCCGGGTTGGAGGGGGGCAAAACCACAGGTTTTCCCTTTCTGATGGCATCTTGATCAAAGATAACCACATAAAAGCCTGCGGAGGTATAGAGAAAGTTTTAGAAAAACTTAACCGAACCCCTCACTATGCTACCGTTGAAATAGAAGTCAAAAGCTTAAAAGAGCTATCCTTAGTCCTTGAAAGTAAAGCCAACATCTCAGCGGTTCTACTTGACAATTTTAGTAGAGAAGACTTAACGGAAGCCTTAGAAATGATTAAAAGATCAGGGAAAAGGGTTTTAGTTGAGGTTTCAGGTGGAGTGAAAGAGGAAAATTTAGATAGATTTTTAATCCAAGGGATTGATTACCTATCATCAGGGGCAATAACTCACAGCGTAAAAGCCGTTGATATAAGCTTTAAGGTAGATAAGGTCTGGAAGGTTTAAAGATCAAAGGGGAAGGGGCAGGGTTTCGCCTACCCCTTTTTGATATTATTAACCAGCAAAAGCCTTCTCTAATGGAGGTATAACCTGTTTCTTTCTGCTCATCACACCATCAAGCCACATAGATTTTCCTTCAAGCTTTTTGCCAAAGGCCTTCTCGATGATTGCAGGCTCATCGGTCACAACAAGAAGCTCCGTCCCCTCTTTCATGATGTCCGTTAGCATGAACACGATACTATGATAGCCTCCCTCTTGTTTCATTTTAACGAGCTCTTGATAGATTTCTTCCTTTCTTGGCTCAATGAGTGAGAGGTCAATAACCTCAATCTGACCAGCGCCAACCTTCTTTCCGCTCATGTTGTAATCCTTGTAGTCTCTCATGATGATATCTCTCACAGACATTCCGCTAACATCAGAGAGCTTTGACTTAACTTCAATGCCAAACTTAGTAATATCTTCAATGCCTGCGATCTTGGCTAAGGCTTCCCCAGCCTCTTTATCCATCGGGGTTGTGGTTGCGGATTTAAAGATTACCGTATCGCTGAGGATAGCAGAAAGCATAAGCCCAGCGATCTCTTTGGGAATGGAAACACCTGTTGTGTCGTAAAGATACTTAATCACTGTTGCGCTACAACCAACAGGGAAGTTGACAAAGCAGATGGGGTTGGGAGTGGTTACATCTCCGATCTTGTGATGGTCAACCACTGCAACAATTTCTGCTTGAGAATAGTTGTCAATCGTCTGGGCTATGTCTGAATGGTCAACCAAAGCGACTTTTTTGCCGGCGCCATCCGTCATCTTTTCAGGAACTGAAAACCCAAACTTTTCAAGGACAAACTTGGTCTCCGCGTTTGGCTCACCCTGAACCACCGGCTTTGCCTCAAGGTCAGGCATCTTCATCTTAGCAAGCACCCCTGATTTCCTCCATTCATTCCAAAGGTAAGCAAAGGCTATGGCAGAACAAATAGAATCTGTGTCGGGATTTTTGTGCCCTACTACATAAAGAACGTCAGCCATAGAACACCTCCTTTTTCTTAGATTTTTAAGGATTATATTGCTAAACCATCCCTTGTCAAGAGAAAGATTAACTCTTAAAATGACTGAAGAAACAGGATCTTTTTCCGATAAATTAAACAATGGAAAAGGCTATGGAAAGAGAGGCAACAAGGATAGAGGTTATTGTTCCTGTCTCGGTGAGAAAAATTTCCCAGGAAGAACTTGAAAACACGATAGCCCGAGTTGTAGGAGAGGTCCCTTATCTTTCCTACATACAACTACAAGACACCATGGACGAAGCCTTAAACAACTGGCTAAAGCTTATCAACGCAAAGCTTGATTATTTAATCGGTTTATTAACAAGGGAAAAAGAGGGCTTTGGAGACCTTCCTTTACAAAAGGTCAACCTAAGCGAAAAGGGTATATGTCTAAAATGTCCTGAAAAATTAAGCCCCGGAGATTTTGTAGAAATCAAGATAGTCTTAGACCTCTTTGGACCTCTCGGTTTTTATCTTTATGGGAGAGTGGTTTGGGCAAAGTATGAACCGGATGGGACATTGTTAGGGGCTGAGTTTGTTAAACTGCCTACCGATATCAGAGAAAAGCTCGGCTTATACATTCTAAACAAAGAAAGGGAGCTTATCCGGGGAAAGAGGTTGGGATAAATGCCATCCATCGTCGGCATGCTCGTTGTTATCCTATGCGTCTTCGGGGGTTATGCCTTAGAGCATGGGAATTTTTCCGTTATCCTTCAGCCTGTAGAATGGCTAATCATCTTTGGAGCTGCAGGAGGGGCTTTACTTATCGCGAACCCTATGTCTGTAATTAAGAGTCTATTTCAACAGGCAATAAAATGCCTCACCAAACCGGGTGTCTACACTAAGGAGGACTTTCTAGACCTTCTCCTTCTTCTTAACGACATTTTTAGAAAGATCAAAAAAGAAGGTTTAATCTCCATCGAGCAAGACATAGAAAACCCGGAAGCAAGCAAAATCATCTCCTCCTTTCCCAAGATCCTTGCCAACCATGTTGCGCTTGATTTTATAAGAGACACCTTTCGTTCTATCCTTACCACCAATATTTCCCATTTTGAATTAGAAGCCTTGCTTGAAAACGAGATAGAGATTATACATCATGAGGCAGCTGAGCCTGCTCATCGTCTGTCAATCCTTGCGGACTCTATGCCGGGTCTTGGTTTGGTTGCTGCGGTTCTTGGCATCATACTCACCATGGGTAAAATCGACGAACCCCCAGCAGTTCTTGCCCATCACCTTTCCATCGCCATTGCGGGGACCTTTTTTGGAATTCTTACCTGCTATGGTTTCATGGCCCCCCTTTCTGCCAGAATGGAAAAGATGGCAAACGAAGAGAAGGAATACCTCATGGTAATAAAGCAAGCCATAGTATTCTTTATTGCAGGAGGCGCCCCTCAGATGGCGGTTGAGTTTGCAAGAAGGACAATTCCACCACACCTGAGACCAAGTTTTACCGAGCTTGAAGCCAAGCTTAAAGAGAGAAGG
>CAZJUD010000131.1:0-1752 GCA_964549125.1 uncultured Caldimicrobium sp. | reverse complement strand
CGAGGTTTCGCAAAAGGCCGTAAAGAGGGTTGCAAATTTTAAATTATGTGCTAATATTTCTTTTCAAGAGGGGCTGTAGCTCAGCACGGTCAGAGCGCCTGCCTGTCACGCAGGAGGCCGCGGGTTCAAGTCCCGTCAGCCCCGCTTCTTTTAAGTCTTTAATAGCGATAACAAAGCTAATTCTATCTCACAGAATTTCCTGCTACTCATTTCCGGTTTTAATTATCTCAACAAAAATGCCACGCTACTATTCTTTTCTCGCCTCGACCAAAAGGAGGGGTCCTTTGCTTGCGCTTGAGATAAGAAGGTGGGGACTTTCCCTCGTTCCTTGTTTTTTTTAAAATTTAATTTAAAATATAAACCTTACAAATGCTATACCTCATTTTAGCCTTCTTAGCATCCTTCTTTACCTGTTTAATTCTTGCTAAAAGGGCAAGCGATGCCTTTCTTGATTCTCAGAGTGGGGTCCAGAAGTTTCATGAATGGAAGGCGGTAAGAATAGGTGGGGTGTCCATAGTAGCTTCTCTTTTCATCACCTCTTTAGCCTTTATTTTTACGCAAAAAGATTTTGCTAAGGATCACTTCCTTCTCCTTTTAGCAGCTCTACCTGTTTTCTTAGGAGGCTTTCTTGAAGACGTGACCAAAAGAATTGGACCAAAGACAAGGCTTCTTTTCGGCATAATCTCAGGCTTTCTTGTTTATGTCCTCTTAGGTAAAACTTTGAGCCGTGTTGACCTACCTCTCCTTGACCATTTGTTCAAGAACTATCTCCTCTTTTCCCTGCTTTTTACGGCTATTGGTTTGGCAGGAGTTGCTAATGCGGTAAACATCATTGATGGGTTTAATGGACTTGCAAGCGGTGTGTGTTTAATGGTCTTTTTAGCCTACTCCTATGTGTCCTTCATAGTAGGGGATAGCTTTTTACTCTATACAAGTTTGACCCTTGCCTCAGCCATCCTTGGTTTCTTCTTCTGGAACTTCCCCTTTGGCTATATCTTTCTTGGGGACGGAGGAGCCTATCTCTTAGGCTTCCTTGCAGGTCTCATAGGAGTTTTACTCGTTGAAAGGAATGAAGCAGTCTCTGCCTGGTTTCCCTTTTTACTCCTCCTATACCCTATTTATGAAACCATTTTTTCCATAGTAAGAAAAAAGTTTATGAGAAGCACCTCTCCTTTTGAGCCTGACGCAGTGCATCTTCACATGCTTTTCCATAAGAGACTTATTAAGCTCCACGTCGGAAATAGCTTACCGAAATTTTTAAGCAACTCCCTTACCTCTCCTTATCTTTGGTTTATGGAACTCCTTTGTGTAATCCCAGCCTTACTTTTCTGGGATAATACCTATCTGTTGATGCTTTTTAGCTTGCTTTTCATGTTCTTTTATACCTGGCTTTATTTTAGGGTTATAAGGTTTAAAACTCCCAATGTGATGAAAATTCTGCTAAGGAGGTTTAAAGAAGAAGCTTAAATTTGAGAGGAATTAAACGTCACTCTGAGCCCATTTTTTTTCTTGCGTAACGAGCATGACCGAAAATCTCCATCATTACCAAGGCTGTTCTAAAAATTCTTGCAAGTATGAGTCTCATCGAAAATTCTTTCAAGCATACCTTGCTATCTTGAGGTAGAGCAAGCGACCGAAGGGTCTCGTGAGGCCCTTCGGCCTTTCGGCCTAAGGTAGGCCCTTCGCTGCCCCTTCGGGCTATCGCCCTCAGGGCTACGGCTCAGGGAGACAAAAAGAAAGGCCTCAGGGCGA
>CAZJUD010000130.1:0-13500 GCA_964549125.1 uncultured Caldimicrobium sp. | reverse complement strand
CCCTGAGCCGAAGCCCTGAGAGTAGGGAAGGGGCTGCGAAGGGTCTCCTCCAATGGCAAGATGTCCTTGCAAGAACTTTTAAACAGCTCTTGATTTTCTTGACGTTAAGAATGGAAAATACTATAATGGTTCCATGCTACCCGTTGCTTTGACAATTGCTGGTTCGGATTCTGGCGGTGGTGCAGGCATTCAGGCTGACCTTAAGACCTTTTTTGCTCATGGAGTATTCGGCACAACCGTAATCACCGCTATCACTGCCCAAAACACCTTGGGAGTTTACGCCATTGAAGACATCTCCCCAGAGGTTATCTATCTTCAAGCAAAAGCGGTCTTTGAGGATTTTTCTCCAGCTGCGGTAAAGATTGGAATGCTTTCAAGGGAGGAAACGGTTGCTGTCGTAGTAAAGATACTAAAAGAATTTAACCCCAGATGGGTCGTTCTTGACCCAGTTATGGTGTCTAAAAGCGGTGCCCCATTGCTTAAGGATGCGGCAATAACACTCTTTAAATCTCAACTTTTAGCCTTAGCCACCGTCGTTACTCCAAACATCCCCGAAGCAGAAGTTCTTACCGGGATTTCCATAAAATCGCTGGATGACATGAAGGAATCCGCAAGGTATCTGGTTAAAGAATTTGGTGCTCGCTCTGCCTTAGTGAAGGGTGGACACTTAGAGGGAGAGCCAACGGATGTATTCTTTGATGGTAAAGAATTTTGGGTATTACCTGGGAAAAGAATAATAACTAAAAGCACGCATGGAACTGGCTGCACCTTTTCCTCAGCAATTGCGGCAAACTTAGCTTTAGGCTACGATTTGCTAACTTCTGTAAAAAGGGCTAAAGTCTATGTCCAAAAGGCAATAGAAAAGGCAATCCCTCTTGGTAAGGGAGCTGGTCCATTGAACCATTTATGGAATATAAGGTTTGAATGGAGCTAAGCGTACTTTGGTGGAGGCGGCGGGAATCGAACCCGCGTCCGAGGTAAGCCTCAGGTTAAACCCCTACAGGCTTAGCCTGTGGTTTGCATCTCGTAGAGAGCCGGTCACAGGCACCCAAGCTCTCTACCAGGTGGGATTATCTCTCGGGTATAAGCCTCCCACCAAGGCTTATACCCAAAGCCTGCTTCGGTCACGCCCCTTAAGCACCGCAGGCAAGTAGCTTAAGGGACGTGGCAGCTATCAGATTAGGCTGCCAAAGCGTAGGAATATTCGTTGGCAGTTGTGTTTTTGCACCCTTTTTTACGTGGCGGGCGCAACCACGGCCTGCAGTTTAACCCTATACTTACCCCGTCGAGCCCTTTCGCCCCCTACTTTTTAAAGACCTAAATAAAAAATAATGCATCTTTCCCCTTTGTAAAGGGCACCTTATAGCCAACCCTTCTCTTCATAAACTACTCTTCCTGTCCCAGCGGGGATGAGCCTTCCAACGATAACATTCTCCTTTAACCCTCTTAGATAATCTACCCTCCCTGCTATAGCTGCCTCTGTAAGCACCCTTGTTGTCTCCTGGAATGAAGCTGCTGACAACCAAGAATCGGTTATTAAGGCTACCTTCGTGATACCCATGATTACTGGTTCAGCTTGGGCTGGTCTTCCTCCTTGAGCAAGGACCTTTTCGTTTACCTCTTCAAACTTTACTTTATCAACTATCTCACCGATCATAAAGTCGGTGTCTCCAGCCTCTTTGATCTTCACCTTCTTAAGCATCTGCTTTACGATAACCTCAAAATGCTTGTCGTTAATCTTAACACCCTGGGCACGATACACCTGCTGTATTTCTTCAACCAAAAATCTCGCCACTCCTTTAACACCTTGAACTTTAAGTATATCGTGAGGATTGGGCGTCCCTTCAATCAAAGCATCACCAGGCTTGATGTAATCACCCTCTCTTACCACAATATGCTTACCCTTGGGGATCTGATACTCAATCGGCTCTCCTACCTCAGGTTGGATGGTCAAAACTTTTCTACCCCTGACATCCTTCTCAAAAACAACCCTACCCTCGATCTCACTCACTATGGCATGGTCCTTTGGCTTCCTTGCCTCAAAGAGGTCAGTTACCTTTGGTAAGCCACCGGTTATGTCCTTAGCCTTAACGGTTTCCCTCGGGATCCTCGCAATGATGTCACCAGCCTCGACATAATCACCTTCGTTAACGCTGATGATAGCCCCAACGGGAAGTTCATACCTTGCCTTACCACGCCCGTCAGGAAGGTCAATCGTTCTACCTTTATCGTCCTTTATGGAAATGCGCGGGCGATAATCTGTAAGCTTATAATCCCTTACAATACGCATCATACGCCCTGTAGTGGGGTCGATCTTCTCGTCTATGGTTACGCCTTCGATAATGTCTCCAAACTTTACCCTTCCTGAAACTTCAGTGATGATCGGAAGTGTATACGGGTCCCATTCCACAAGAAGGTCACCGGGTTTTACCGTTTCTCCTTCCTTTACCTTGATCTTTGCTCCGTAGGTAACGGGATACTTTTCTACCACTCTGCCATCTGGACCAATGATGGCAATCTCACCTTGCCTGTTTAGAGAAACAAGCGTCCCGTCTGGGCGTTCCACATATCTAATGTTTAAGTATTTAATCACACCATGGCTCTGAGCGATGTGTTCGCTTCGCTCCCTTGCACCGCCCACAGCACCACCAATATGGAAGGTCCTCATGGTTAACTGTGTGCCGGGTTCACCAATCGACTGAGCGGCAATGATCCCCACTGCCTCTCCAAGCTCAACGAGCCTACCGGTAGCAAGGTCCCTACCATAGCACATCCGACAGACACCGAACTTGGCTTCACAGGTCAAAACAGACCTGATCACCACCTTATCAATTCCTGCCTCTTTTAATTTCCTTGCCTTAGCTTCGTCGATCTCCTCATTTGCCCGCACTAAAACCTCTCCAGTTACCGGGTCAACTATATCCTCCAAAGCTACCCTTCCAAGCACCCTATCCCAAACAGGCTCAACAATCTCACCGCCTTCAGTTAGATGACCTATTTCGATGCCGTCTATAGTGCCGCAGTCCTCTTCGGTCACCATACAGTCCTGAGCTACATCTACGAGCCTTCTCGTAAGGTAACCAGCGTTTGCCGTTTTCAAAGCAGTGTCTGCTAAACCTTTACGAGCACCATGGGTTGATACAAAGTATTCAAGCACTGACAACCCTTCACGGAAATTACTCTTAATCGGTGTGGGAATGATCTCTCCCGAGGGCTTAGACATAAGACCACGCATTCCAGCAAGCTGTTTAATCTGGTCCTTTGAGCCACGAGCACCGGAGTGAGCCATGATAAACACTGGATTAAGACTTGGTCCGATAACCCTCTCACCGTTTGGTCCGATGTACTCTTTTTTCTCCATGAACTTCATCATCTCTTCCGTCACTCGCTCGGTGGCATTTTGCCAGACATCAACTATCTTGTTATACCTCTCAGATTCGGTGATCAAACCCTCGTTGTACTGCTCCTCGATCTCAGCCATCTTCTTTTCGGCTTCAGCAAGGATCTCAGCCTTCTTAGGAGGAATGGTCAAATAGTCAACGGCTATAGAAAGCCCTGACCGTGTAGCCATGGCAAAGCCTAAATCTTTGATCCTATCGGCAAAGATAACCGTCTTCTTATTCCCGGCTCGCCTGTAGGAAATATTGATCAACTGCTGAAGCTCCTTTTTGGTCAAGGGCTTGTTGTATTCCTCAAAGGGTATCTCCTCGGGAACGATGGTTGACACTATCACCCTACCGACTGTAGTATCAACAAGCTTTCCGTCAATCCTAACCTTTATCTTAGCCTGAAGTTCAACCTCACCGCTTTGATAAGCTAAGATCACCTCATCCCTGTCCTTGAAGATCTTCCCTTCACCCTTAGCAAAGGGCTTTTCCATCGTCATGTAGTAAAGCCCAAGGACCATGTCTTGTGTGGGATAAACAACTGGAATACCGCTTGCCGGAAGAAGAATGTTGTTTGTTGAAAGGATTAGAACCCGGTTTTCCACCTGAGCTTCAACAGAAAGAGGAACATGAACTGCCATCTGGTCGCCGTCAAAGTCCGCATTGTAAGCTACGCAAACTAAAGGATGAAGCTGGATGGCTTTTGTATCTATAAGCACCGGTTCGAAGGCTTGAATACCAAGCCGGTGAAGTGTGGGAGCTCGGTTAAGCATTATAGGATATTCCCTGACAATTTCTTCCAAGGCATCCCAAACTGCTGGATGCTCCTCCTCTACAAGCTTTTTTGCAGTCTTGATGTTTGAAGCATAACCATTCCTTTCAAGCCAGCCATAGATGTAGGGCTTAAAGAGCTCAATAGCCATCTTCTTTGGAAGACCACATTGATGCATCCTTAGCTCTGGACCGGCAACGATCACCGACCTTCCTGAAAAATCAACCCTCTTCCCAAGGAGGTTTTGCCTAAACCTACCCTGCTTACCCCTCAAGACATCTGAAAGGCTCTTCAATGGTCTGCGGTTCGGTCCAGTTACTGGTTTTCCCCGACGACGGTTATCAAGAAGGGCATCAACCGCTTCTTGAAGCATTCTCTTTTCATTCCGCAAAATAATATCAGGGGCATCAAGCTCGATCAATTTTTTCAAACGCACGTTCCTGTTGATTACCCTACGATAAAGGTCGTTTAAATCTGAGGTAGCAAACCTTCCTCCCTCAAGTGGAACAAGCGGTCTAAGCTCCGGTGGAATTACCGGAAGAACCTCAAGGATCATCCACTCTGGCTTGTTCCCTGACTCTAAAAGGGCTTTTACCAATTGAAGCCTTTTCCCAAGCTTCTTCCTCCTTGCCTCCTGTCTTGTTGCTTCCATCTGAACCTGAATATCCTTGGCAAGCTTCTCAAGGTCAAGCTTCTTCAACAACTGCTGAATGGCACTCGCACCCGTCCCAACCTTTACCTTATCACCATAATGCTCTATCACATAAGAAGCCTGCTCCTCCGTTAGGATCTTCCCAACAGGATGCTCATCTACCTCGCTTTCCACCACTACGTAACGCTCAAGATAAAGGATAGACTCCACCTCTTTTAAATTCATATCAAGAAGAAGACCGATCTTTGAGGGAATGCTCCTCAAATACCAGATATGAGCTACGGGAGACGCAAGCTCAATGTGTCCCATCCTTTCACGCCTAACTTTGCTATGAATGACTTCAACTCCGCACTTTTCACAGATAACTCCACGATGCTTAATCCCTTTATACTTTCCGCAAAGGCATTCAAAATCCTTAACAGGTCCGAAGATCTTGGCACAGAACAATCCGTCCCTCTCAGGCTTCATGGTGCGGTAATTTATGGTTTCAGGTTTCTTAACCTCGCCAAAGCTCCACTCGCGTATCTTCTCCGGGCTTGCAAGACCAATCTTAACAGCCCTTATTCTCATCCAATCTTTTGGTTTTTCGAGGATAGACAACAGATCCTTCATAAGGTCTAAACCTCCCTTTTATTAAATTTTTTTTAATCTTCAATCAACTCTACATCCAAACAAAGCCCTTGAAGCTCCTTGGTTAAGACCCTAAAGCTCTCAGGGATTCCGCATTCAAGGAAGTTTTTCCCCTTCACAAGCCTTTCATACATCCTCGCTCTGCCCTCGACGTCATCGCTTTTCACAGTCAAAAACTCTTGCAGTGTGTAGGCTGCACCGTAGGCTTCAATCGCCCAAACCTCCATCTCTCCAAGCCTTTGACCGCCGAACTGAGATTTTCCGCCAAGAGGTTGCTGCGTAACCAAGGAGTAAGGTCCCGTTGACCGGGCATGGATCTTATCATCCACAAGATGGTGTAGCTTTAGCATATGCATATACCCTACTGTAACAGGCTCTAAGAAAGGCTCACCGCTCATCCCGTCATAAAGAACTGTTGTCCCTGATTCTGAAAGACCGGCAAGCCTAAGCCACTTCTTGATCTCCTCCTCTTTTGCTCCGCAAAATACCGGAGTGGCTATAGGTATGCCATCCATGAAACCTTTAGCAAGTTCAAGCACCTCTTCGTCGCTTTTCCCTTCAACCAACCTCTCGTATTCCTCTTCTGTAAAGATCTCTTTCAAGATCTGCTTAACGGCAACAACCTGATATTCCTCGGCAAGCTTAGCCACCTTTCTTCCAAGCTCCTTGCAAGCCCAACCAAGATGGGTTTCAAGAAGTTGACCGATGTTCATACGGGAAGGAACGCCAAGAGGAGAAAGGATGATATCAACAGGTGTACCGTCTGGAAGATAGGGCATATCCTCAATAGGAACTATCTTAGAGACAACGCCCTTGTTTCCATGGCGACCAGCCATCTTATCGCCTGGCTGAAGCTTCCTCTTCATGGCTACATAAACCTTAACTATCTTTAAAACTCCAGGTGGAAGCTCATCTCCCTTCTTCAAACGATTGATCCTTGCCTCATACTCTTCGGTAATAGCTTTTTTCTGCTTTTCAAAGGCTGAAAGAAGCTCTTGCACTATCTCTTTTTTACCCTTTGGGACAATCTCCTTAAGCTTTGGAATAACGGCTGGTGGAAGGTTTTTGAGTAATTCCTCAGTTAGAACCTCTCCCTTATTGACAAAAACCTCTCCCTCAACCTCAAGGTTTGATGCTGCCTTCTCCCCAGCTAAAACTTCTGCAAGCTTAACCACAAGATGTCTTCTTAAAACTTCAAGGACATCGGATTGCCTTCTTAGAAGTTCAGAGATAGCCTTTTCTTCCTGCTGCTTAGCTCGGCTATCCTTTTCTAAACCCTTTCTGGTTAAAACCTTGGTGTCGATAACAATTCCCTCAATCCCAGCTGGGACCCTGAGGGAGGTATCCTTGACATCCTTTGCCTTCTCTCCAAAGATTGCCCTTAGAAGCTTTTCTTCAGGAGTAAGGGTTGTTTCACCGCTTGGTGCAACCTTGCCGACAAGGATATCTCCTGGACGGACGTAGCTACCAATCTTTACGATGCCGCTATCATCAAGATGTTGCAGAGCCTCCTCGCTCACATTCGGTAGGTCACGAGTAATTTCCTCCTTACCAAGCTTTGTCTCCCTGGCTACGCACTCAAACTCCTCAATATGTATGGATGTAAAGACATCGTCCCTGACGAGCCTTTCAGAAATAATGATAGAGTCCTCAAAGTTATACCCTCTCCAGGGCATAAAAGCCACAAGAACATCCTTACCAAGGGCTAACTCGCCTCTATCCATGGAAGGACCATCTGCCAAAACATCCCCTTTCTTTATCTTCTGACCAACTCTAACAATCGGTCTCTGTAAAAAGATTGTATTCTGGTTTGTCCTCTGCCATTTCACCAGGTCATAAACCTTAACCCTTGGTAATGCCCCATCCTTCCCTGGATAGCTCACCACGATCCTTGTACTATCAACCTCTTCAACAATGCCATCATCTTCCGCAACGAGCAAATATCCTGAATCTCTTGCCACAACCCCTTCCATTCCAGAGCCAACAAGTGGAGCCTTAGTTTTAATAAGAGGAACAGCCTGCCTCTGCATGTTAGAACCCATGAGGGCTCGGTTTGCGTCGTCGTGCTCAAGGAAAGGTATGAGCGAGGTTGAGACGCTAACTACTTGAGAAGGATATAAATCCACCAAGTCTACCTCATCCCGCCTTGCCATTATAAATTCACCATTTTCCCTTGCAGGAACAACCTCATCAAGGATGTTCCCGTCTTTATCAATGGTGATCGTGGATTGAGCTATAACCAGGTCTTTTTCCTCAGCCGCGCTGAGGTATACGACCTCATCCGTGAGCTTCCCATCTTTTACTACCCTAAAGGGTGTTTCCAAAAATCCATAAGGATTAACCTTAGCGTAGGTGGTAGGTGATACGATCAAACCAATGTTAGGACCCTCTGGCGTTTCGATCGGACAGATCCTACCATAGTGGCTTGGATGAACATCTCGTACCTCAAAGCCAGCCCTTTCTCTGGTAAGTCCTCCAGGACCAAGAGCCGATAGCCTTCTTTTATGGGTTAAAGAAGAAAGAACGTTTGTCTGGTCCATAAATTGAGAAAGCTGACCTTGAGCAAAGAATTCCTTAACCGCAGAGATCACAGGCTTGCTGTTTATCAGGTCGCTTGGGGTAAGGTTTTCTATCTCCTGAAGTTGCATCTTTTCCTTGATAACCCTTTCCATCCTCATCAAACCAAGAAGAAACTGATTTTCCACAAGCTCGCCCACTGACCTCACCCTACGGTTGGCTAAACTGTCGATATCATCCCCTTCCTCTTCGTTAGCCCTCATCCTCATAAGCTCTTTAATGATGGCAATAACATCCTCTCGGGTTAAGATCCTAACATTTATGGGGACATCAAGGTTTAGCCTTTGATTTATTTTGTATCTTCCGATCTCGGAAAGATCATAGGTCTGCAGGTCAAAGAAAAGGGAACGGAAATATGCTTCAGCTACCTCAAGCGTCAAAGGGGAAGATGGTCTCATCTTTCTGTAGATCTCAAGGATGGCTTCTTCTCTTGTTCTTGCCTTATCAACCTTCAGCATATCCCTAATAGCCGTAGAGTAGCGCTGAAGGCTTGTGAAGAGAACCTTTACCTCTTTAAACCCTCTCTCCCTGAGAAGATTTAGCTTCTCTTCTGTTATCTCTGCGTTCAATTCAAGTAGCACCTCTCCTGTCTCTGGGTCAACAACCTCTTCAGCGGATATTTTCCCCAAAATTAGCTTATCCTCACCCTTTAAGCGCTTTACCCCAGAGCTAAGTATCCTCTTTATAAGACCCTGGCTGATCGCCTTTCCTTTTTTTATCAAAACTTCGCCTGTTTCTGGGTTTATAAGGTCAACCTCTGCTTTAGTTCCCGCTAAAATTTCGGGATTGACCTCTCTTTCCACTCCCTCTTCAAGGAGATAAAAGGTTTCCACAGGATAGAAAAGCTTCAAAATCTCCTCTTCGTTAAAACCAAGGGCTTTAAGAAAAACGGTTGCCGAAATGTTTTTTCTTTTATCTATTCTCACATAAAGCCTTCCACGATAGTCAAAGGTAAAATCTACCCAAGAGCCCTTAACAGGAATAACCCTTGCTATATAAGTAAGCCTCCCTGCCCGGGCATGAGTTTTGTCCTTCTCAAAGATGACGCCAGGGGACCTTTGAATTTGATTAACCACTACCCTTTCTGTTCCGTTGATGATAAAACTACCCCTTTCAGTCATTAGGGGGATAGCTCCAAAGTAAAGCTCCTGCTCCTTTATATCCCTTATGCTTTTTACGCCGGTGTCTGGGTCAACATCAAAGCTTGTGAGCCTTACTCTTAACTTCATTGGCGCTTCATAGGTTAGCCCCTTCTCCTTTGCCGTATCTGGGTCATACTCTGGAGGCATGATCTGATAGTCAAGATATTCTAAGACCGCTGTGTCAGCGTAATCCTTAATGGGAAAAACAGCCTTTAATGCCCTATGAATTCCTACATCTTTCCTTGATTCTAAAGGAACGTTGCGTTGAAGAAAATTTTCGTATGATTCCTTTGGTATAGCGATAAGATAAGGAACATCCAATATCTGCTTAACCTTAGCAAAGCTTTTCCTTATCCTCCTTTTCCCGTCCATCTTTGACATTACTTGATTCCTCCCCTTGGGATTCTATGGACTAAAAAGACAATTAGGGTGCCCCCGTGAAAGGACACCCTTAAACAATTTTAACCAATAAGATAGGATTGTCAAGATTACTTGATTTCGACCTTTGCGCCAACTTCCTCAAGCTTTTTCTTGATTTCTTCAGCTTCAGCCTTGGATACACCGGTCTTAACTGGCTTTGGTGCGCTCTCAACCAAGTCCTTAGCTTCCTTAAGACCAAGCCCCGTAATCTCTCTAACAACCTTAATGACGTTGATCTTGTTAGCCCCGGCCTCGGCAAGAATAACATCAAACTCTGTCTTCTCTTCCTCAGCTTTAGCCTCAGCTTGAGGAGCAGCTGCTGCAACCGCTGCCACCGCTGCTACCGGAGCTGCAGCTGTTACCCCAAACTTCTCCTCAAGCTCCTTGATAAACTGGGAAAGCTCAAGCACCGTCATGTTAGAAATGAACTCAATTACTTCTTCCTTTGTTACTGGCATCTCCTACCCTCCTTTTGTTTTTTCTTTATTAAGCTTCTCCCTTAGCCTTCTTTTCCTCGATAGCCTTAAGCACATAGAGGAAATTCCTCAGTATAGCAGAAAGCACCCCCACAAAGTTTGCAACGGGGGCCTGGATTGTACCAAGTAGCTGAGCAAGAAGAACTTCCTTCGGAGGAAGCTTAACCAGCTCGTCAACCATCGCCGCATCATAACCCTTATCCTGCAAAACAAGCCCTCTTAAAGTGAGAGAGGGATGAGTTTTGATATAGTCTTTTAAAGTCTTTGCAACCTCAACCGGGTCTTTATAGGTAAAGACTATCGCCGTTGGTCCTTCAACATAGTCGTTTACCACCTGCTTACCCTTCTTTTCGCTCGCAATTCTAAGAAGGGTATTCTTAATTACCCTGAATTCTCCCCCTTTTTCCCTAATAAGCCTTCTTATCTCATTACTCTCTTTAGCTGTAAATCCTTTGTAAGAGAGAACAAAAAGGGCGTTTGCTATATCTAGCTTCTCCTCCAATGACTTTAAAATCTCCGCTTTTTTAGCTCGCGTCTTCAAGGCTAAACCCCCTAATCAAATTTTTGGAAGGTACCCTTCCGCACCTACGGTTGGCTGGCTAAAAACCATTTAAGCCCAAAGGGCACCAAACCGTCTCTGGCCAGAGGGCCCTCATGGAAGAGGGCACCTTCAGGCCCTCAAAAGATAGCTGCTTAATCTCCAGAGTATTTCTGGAGCAAATTCCTTACGTCGTTTACATCAACCTTAATCCCAGGTCCCATCGTCGTAGAAATGGTTATCCCTTTAATGTACTGCCCTTTAGCTCCAGAAGGCTTAGCCTTTATAAGGGCATCCATAAAGGCTGCCAAATTTTCAAGCAACCTTTTCTCACCAAAAGACACCTTTCCAACTGGAGCATGAACAACGCCACCCCTATCAACCTTAAAATCAATCTTACCCGCCTTAATGTCTCTTACTGCCTTAGCTACATCAAAGGTCACCGTGCCAGTTTTTGCACTCGGCATCAAACCTCTTGGTCCAAGGATCTTTCCAAGTTTGCTAACCTGGGGCATAATGTCAGGCGTTGCTATTACCTTGTCAAACTCAAGCCAACCTTCCTCTTGGATCTTTTTTATAAGGTCTTCATCTCCAACATAGTCAGCCCCAGCTTCAAGGGCTTCCTTAGCCTTTTCTCCTTTAGCAAAAACAAGAACCTTCACAGGCTTCCCTGTCCCATGAGGTAGAACGACTGACCCTCTCACCATCTGGTCAGCATGCCTTGGGTCAACCCCCAAGTTAACAGCCACCTCAACGGTTTCATCAAACTTGGCAGTCGCTGTCTCCAAAGCGAGCTTTACCGCCTCTTCAAAGGTGTATTTCTTTGTCCTGTCTACCTTAGCTAAAGCTTCTCTGTATCTTTTACCCCTTCTTGCCATAGCCCTTCCTCTCCTTTAGTCTACTATTTGCACACCCATAGACCGAGCTGTTCCCTCTATACAACGCATGGCTGCCTCAAGGGTGGCACAGTTCATGTCCTGCATCTTTGTTTTAGCGATCTCTTCAAGCTGTTTCCGAGTTAGCTTACCAACTATTTCCTTCCCAGGAGTATGAGCTCCCGTCTCAATCCCGAGAGCCTTTTTGATAAGGACTGAGGCTGGAGGCGTCTTAAGCTCAAAAGTAAAGGACCTATCTGCATAAACCGTGATGATAACAGGAATGATAAGACCTTCCTGCCCGCGTGTCTTCTCGTTAAAGGCCTTGACAAACTCCATGATGTTTACACCATGCTGACCCAAGGCAGGACCAACAGGAGGAGCAGGAGTTGCCTGCCCTGCTGGAAGTTGTAATTTAATCTGGGCTATAACCTTCTTAGCCATGCCTCAACTTCCCCCTATGAAATCTTTTGGAGATTGGTTAGCTCTATCTCAACAGGTGTTTCTCGACCAAAGATACTTACAAGCACCCTGGCTTTACCTTTATCAGGCTTTATCTCATCAACAACGCCGATAAAATTAGCAAAAGGTCCCTCAACAATCTTTACCTTATCACCAGGCATAAACTGATACCTTGGCTTTGGCTTTATCTCCTCTACAACTAAGTTCTGGATAAGTTTTTCCACTTCCTCGGTGCGGAAAAATTGATACTTATCGGCTCCAGAAATACCCAAAACACCCTCTATCTCAGAAATGGCTTGCCTTAGCTCATCGTTTAGCTCACCATAAAACAAAACATAACCAGAATAAAAGACCTTCTGCGAAACCTTTTCAGGCGAATAAACAACCTCAATTATCTTTGGTGGAGGGACAAAGAACCTTTCGACTAAATCGATCATCCCCATCTCAGCAAGGATAGACTCCACCCGCTCTTTAATCTTGTTTTCCATTCCTGCCCAAACATGGACCGAATACCAAGCCTTAGCCATGGCTACCTTAATATAATCGAAATTATAAAATTGTAAATCACATCAAGCAATCCAAGATAAGCACCGATAAACAGGCTCAAAAAAACGACGGTTGCGGTGCTTATCAAAACTTGCTTCCTTTCAGGCCAGGTTATCCGTTTAGCCTCAATCTTTACCTCTTTTAAAAAAACCCTTGTCTTATCCCAAAAAGCCGTTGGACTAACTTTCATCTTCTTTTCTTCCATAAATATCCCCTAAACAATAAAAAAAATGGCAGGGCAGGAGGGACTCGAACCCCCAACCTTCGGATTTGGAGTCCGATGCTCTGCCAACTTGAGCTACTGCCCTACCCTTAGGGTTTTACTTTTTGACCTCCCGGTGAAGGGTATGCCTCCTATCCCAAGGACAATATTTCCTAAGCTCAAGCCTATCGGGCGTATTTCTACGGTTTTTTGAAGTAGTATAATTAATCCTTTTGCATTCGGTGCATTGTAGATGTATGGTTATACGAGCTTCTCCCTTTTTGGCCATGGCTAAACACCTATTCTATTATTTTTGTGACAACACCTGCTCCTACTGTCCTTCCACCTTCCCTTATCGCAAACCTCAAACCCTCCTCCAACGCCACTGGCTTTATCAACTCCACCTCAAGCTCAACATTGTCCCCAGGCATCACCATCTCCACACCCTCCGGCAACTTAACCACCCCAGTCACATCTGTCGTCCTAAAATAAAACTGCGGCCTGTATCCATTAAAAAACGGCGTATGTCTACCCCCCTCCTCCTTCTTCAACACATATACCTCCGCCTTAAACTTCGTATGCGGCTTAATACTCCCAGGCTTCGCTAATACCTGCCCCCTCTCCACATCATCCTTCCCTACTCCCCTCAACAATACCCCTATATTGTCCCCAGGCAACGCCTCATCCAATATCTTCCTAAACATCTCTATGCTCGTCGCAACCGTCTTTATCGTCGGCCTAAGCCCTACTACTTCTACCTCCTCACCAGGCCTCAATACCCCCCTCTCTACCTTCCCAGTCACAACCGTCCCACGCCCTGAT
>CAZJUD010000129.1:0-3207 GCA_964549125.1 uncultured Caldimicrobium sp. | reverse complement strand
CTTTCGGCCTCAGGGCGACAGAGAGAAAAGGCCTCAGGGCGACAGAAGGGAGGCCCTTCGCTGGCGCTCAGGGGGGCAAGGAAATATGCTCAGGGTGACAAGGAAATATGCTCAGGGCGACAAGGAAAAATGCTTAGGGTGACAAGGAAAAATGCTAAGGGCGACAAAAAAGGGGAGATCCTTCGCTTTGCGAAAAATTGAGGGAGAAAAGGATTTTTCGAACAACCTCAAGAGGCTCTTTGCCGTCTATTGGAAGGCTAAAATGGAAGTGATAAAATAACACTAAATGCAGAGAAGGAAAGCATTCCTAAGGACGAGGATGGGAGGAGTTTGATTATGAGACTTTCCAGATACTTTATGCCTACCCTTAGGGAGGACCCCTCTGAGGCTGAAACTGTAAGCCACAAGCTCCTTCTGCGGGCTGGAATGATCAGAAAAGTAGCCTCAGGGATCTACAACTTTCTTCCCCTTGGTCTGAAGGCCTTAAAAAACATAGAAAACATCGTTAGGAAGGAGATGAACCGAGCAGGAGCTTTAGAGGTTTTGCTGCCTTTTGTTCAGCCTGCTGAGCTCTGGCTGGAAACAGGAAGATGGAACGCTTACGGAAAGGAGCTTCTAAGGTTTAAGGATAGAAAGGAGCATGACTTCTGCCTTGGACCAACCCACGAAGAGGTGATAACCGACCTCGTGAGGCGGGATGTAAAGTCCTATCGGCAACTACCCTTAATCCTCTATCAAATCGCTCCAAAATTTCGTGACGAGATCCGACCAAGATTTGGATTAATGCGGGCTCGAGAATTCATCATGAAGGATGCCTACTCCTTTGACGCTGACCATGAAGGGTTGGATAAGTCATACCAGCTGATGTATGAAACTTACAATCGTATATTTTCAGCCTGTGGGTTAAGATTTAAGGCTGTTCGTGCTCATACTGGGGCAATCGGCGGGGATGTCTCCCATGAGTTTATGGTGCTTGCCGAAACCGGAGAAGATACTATAGCTCTTTGTTCAAAATGTGGTTTTGCTGAAAACGTGGAAATTGCTCCGGCAATTTCTTCTGAGGTTTACGAGCAGGAACCTCATCGTCCCTTAGAAAAGGTGTATACCCCTAATGTTCGTTCCGCAAAAGATGTAGCCGACTATCTTGGACTACCTTTAAAAAAGATCACTAAAACGCTAATCTACATCGTTGAAGAGAAAGAGCCTGTAGCCGTCTGCATAAGGGGAGACCATGAGGTTAACGAGGTTAAACTTGAGAAGGTCCTTGGCGGAAAGCCCTTTAGGATGGCAACGGAAGAGGAGGTTTTAAAGGTCGTGGGAGCTCATCCTGGTTTCATCGGTCCAAAAGGTCTAAGTATGAAGGTGATAGTTGACCGAGCTCTTGTCAACTTTCCTAATTTTGTGATCGGAGCAAACGAGGATGAGTATCACTTTGTAAATGCAAACCTATACGATACCTTTGTCCCGGATTTGGTTGCCGACGTAAGAAAGGCTGTAGAAGGGGACCTATGCCCTGAATGCGGCGAGCTTTTAACTTTTATTAAGGGCATAGAGGTAGGACACATCTTTAAGCTTGGCACAAAGTACAGTGAACCCATGAAGGCAACCTTTCTTGATAAAGACGGAACGGAAAAACCTTTCATCATGGGATGCTACGGCATCGGAGTAAGCAGGGTATTATCCGCAACGATAGAGCAAAACCACGATGATAACGGGATCATCTTCCCCTGGCCCATTGCACCTTTTAAGGTAGGAATAGTCTCTCTTAAACCGGCTTTCCAAGACAAGGCTGAGAAGCTTTACCAAGCTCTCTCAGAGCATGTAGACACTTTGTTTGATGACCGGGACGAAAGACCAGGGGTAAAGTTTAAAGATTTAGACCTTATAGGGGTACCGCTACAGGTAATCTACGGTAAGTCCTTTGAAGAAACGGGCAAGGTTGAGGTTAAGATAAGAAAAAACGGAGAAAGGGTATATTTAGCAGAGGAAGATGTAAAGACTTTTGTGCTAAGCTTTGGAGAAAAACAGAGTGAAGAAAAGTTATAAGCTTTCCCAGCTTGCAGAGCTTGTCTCTGGGCGCATAAAGGGAGAGGATGTAGAAGTTTCTGGGATCAATGCCATCCCTTTAGCTAAGGAGAAGGAATTAGTCTTCGTTGATAGCCTTTCCCGGTTAGAATTAGCTAAAGAATCCAAAGCTCAAGCTTTGGTCGTTAAGGAAGGTTTGATCGAGGACCTTCCAGGGAAGAGCCTTCTTTTCGTTTCTGATGTTAGAAGTGCCATGGCAAAGATTAGCGCCTTATTTGCTGAAAAGGAGTTCCCCTCTGAGATAAGCGATAAAGCCTATGTAGATCCCTCTGCTGTGATAGAAGAGGGGGTTTGTATAATGCCCTTTGCCTACATTGGTAGGGAGGTTAAAATTAAAAGGGGCGCGGTTATCCATCCCTTTTGCTACATCGGTGATGGTTGCGAGATAGGCGAAGAGACCATCCTTTATCCTCATGTGGTTTTATATCCTGGAACGACCATTGGGAGAAGGTGTATTATTCATGCCGGGGTCGTGCTTGGTGCCTGCGGGTTTGGTTATGCCCAGGAGCCAAAAGAAGAAGGCTTCGTTAACGTAAAAATTCATCATTTTGGTAGAGTAAGGGTTGAGGATGATGTAGAAATTGGAGCCAATTCCTGCGTAGACCGAGGAACCTTTGGTGAAACCATAATCGGAACAAACACAAAGATTGATAACCTCGTTCAGGTAGGACATAACGTCAGAGTGGGAAGGTCTTGCATACTCGTTGCTCAGGTAGGTATAGGGGGAAGCACTGAGATAGGTGATTACACCATGCTTGGCGGACAGGTCGGAATAGCCCCAGGTAGTAAAGTTGGAAAATTTGTGAAGATTGCCGCAAAGTCTGGAGTTGTTGGTAAGATTGCAGACGGAGAGGAGGTTGCAGGAATTCCTGCCATCAAGGCAAGCATCTGGAGAAAAGCTGTGGTCATCTTCTCAAAACTTCCTGAACTCTATAAGAAGCTTAAAGATTTGTGAAAACTAAGAAAAGTTCAAATTGAGGGGTAAGAGATGAAGCCAATTCTTTTGGAGGTATCCGACCTTTGGGTTGAGGTTGAAGGAAGGCTTGTGCTTAAGGGAATATCTTTAAAGATCCCCGTTGGGGAAACGCATGTGATTTTTGAGATCGGAAGAGCGGTTCAGCG
>CAZJUD010000128.1:0-8389 GCA_964549125.1 uncultured Caldimicrobium sp. | reverse complement strand
GCCGAAAAAAGTCAAGAAGATTTATAGGACTAATAAGAAGGACTCAGGGCGACATAAAAAGGGGGTCATCCTGAGGGAGCGAAGGATCTCGAGGTCTCATAGATCCTTCGGGCCTTACGGCCCTCAGGACGACCCCTCTTTGTCTTGATATGCACAACATATGAAAAATAAAAACTTCCGAGGATGTCCCAAGAAGGGTCCATAGTTAGTGGTTTTTAGGACTTAGCTGGGTTCTTTATCTTCTTCTTGACCGATTTTTATCTCGCCGTTAGAATTTAGAAAAAATTATCTTTGCCCCATGGCTGAAGATCTAAAGAATAGACTTTTTGAAGAGAGGCAATATGTCCTTGAAGGGCTTCAGGCTAAGGAGTCTTGGCGGCTCTTTAGAATTCTTGCTGAATTTGTAGAAGGTTTTGAAGTTCTCCCTAAGGTTTATCCTGGAGTAACCATCTTTGGCTCTGCTCGCACAAAGCCAGAAGACCCTGATTATCAAAAGGCTGAAAGGCTTGCGGAACTACTTGTTAGAGCTGGTTTTTCTGTGATCACAGGGGGTGGACCGGGAATAATGGAAGCAGCAAACAAAGGGGCAAGGAATGCTGGAGGTTACTCAGTTGGGCTAAACATTCGCCTCCCTATGGAACAAGAACCAAACCCCTATGCCAACATCAAGCTTGAATTTCGCTACTTTTTCGTGAGAAAGGTGATGCTGGCAAAATACTCCATAGCCTTTGTTTTTTTCCCGGGTGGCTATGGCACCATGGATGAGATGTTTGAAATCTTAACCCTTGTCCAGACTAAAAAAATTCGCCCTGTGCCTATAGTGCTTGTAGGCAGACAATTCTGGAAACCTTTAGTCAACTGGTTTACTAAAACCCTTATCCCTGAGAACAAAATCTCCCCACAGGACCTTGAAATATTTAAAGTCCTCGACGAACCAGAGGAAATTGTAAATCACATAAAGGAAAAACTTTGGATTTAAGATGAAGCATCTTCTTGACATTGAGAGCTTAAGTCAAGAGGACATTGAACACTACCTAAACCTTGCGGATAATCTTAAAGAGATCCTTTATCGTCCTATACCCAAGGTGCCAACCCTTCGCGGAAAGCTTGTCCTCCTTCTTTTCTATGAGCCCTCAACGAGGACAAAATTCTCCTTTGAACGGGCTTGTAAGGTCTTATCCGCCGATGTGATGAGCTTTCAAGCTAAGGGCAGTAGCTTAGAGAAGGGAGAAACCTTGCTTGACACTGTTAAAAACTTAAAAACCTTGGGGATCAATCTCATTGTGATAAGACATAATCTTTCTGGGACGCCTCATTTTTTGGCTAAGAATTTATCTATACCGGTTGTTAATGCCGGTGATGGCACGCACGAACACCCAACCCAAGCCCTTCTTGACCTTCTTACGGTTCGGCAAAAGTTTGGCACCCTCTCTGACCTAAAGGTAGCTATCATCGGAGATATCAAACACAGCCGAGTTGCCCATTCGGACATTTTAGCCTTTCAAAAGATGGGTAGCACCGTCTATGTCTCAGGTCCAGCCCATCTTCTTCCTACTCCTGCTGAAGAAGAATTCTTTTGCTTAAGACCTAATGCTTTCAAGGTTTGCTATAATCTTTCCTCTGCGTTAGAATCTGCTGATGTGGTCATTGCGCTTAGGGTTCAGAAAGAAAGGCATGAGACTCCTCTTATCCCAAGCTACAACGAGTATCATCTTACCTTTGGCTTAACGCCAAAGCACCTTGAACTAATAAAGGACGGGGCATTGCTCATGCATCCTGGACCTATCAACTGGGGAGTTGAGCTTCATCCAGAGCTTGAAAAGTATCCCTTTCAGGTCATCCTTGACCAGGTAGAAAACGGAGTTGCCGTTAGGATGGCTGTCCTCCTAACCCTTCTAACAGGAGTTTAAAGGTATGCGATTGCTTATAAAGAATGGAAGGGTCCTTGACCCAACCCTTGGATTGGATTTAGTGGGTGATGTCTACATAGTTGAAGGAAAGATAGAAGGCGTTGAAAAAAACATCTCAGCTTCTGCTGAAATGGTTTTAGATGCTAAGGGGCTTTGGGTGATTCCTGGTCTTGTTGACATTCATGTCCACTTAAGGGAGCCTGGAGAGGAGTGGAAAGAGGACATCGAATCCGGAACGAGAGCTGCCCTTCACGGAGGTGTTCTTCGGGTTGCTTGTATGCCAAACACAAAGCCTCCTATAGATAACCCTGAGGTCTGCTCAGCAGTCATAGCAAAGGCTAAAGAAAAGGGATATGTTCCTGTTTATCCTATAGCCTGCATTACAAAAGGTCAAGCTGGGAAGGAATTAACGGAGTTTGGGAGGCTAAAGCTTGCCGGAGCGATTGCCCTCTCTGATGATGGGAAGTGGGTTCAAGACTCTGAGGTGATGAGAAAGGCTTTGCTTTACGCTAAATCCTTTGACCTTACTATAATCTCTCACCCTGAGGACCGGACTTTAAGCTTTGGAGGTCAGGTCAACTTAGGTAAGCTTTCGGCAAAGCTTGGTTTAAAGGGAATTCCCTTTTCTGCAGAGACCATTGCCGTCGTTCGCGACCTTCTTTTAGCCAAAGAAACAAAGGGAAAACTTCACTTAGCTCATCTTTCTGTAAAAGAAAACTTACCCTTCCTTCGCTGGGCAAAGGAGGAGGGCATTAACTTTACAGCTGAAACTTGCCCCCACTACTTTCATCTAACTGAATGGGAGTGCGATGGCTACAACACCTTAGCCAAGGTCAACCCGCCCCTTCGCACGGAGGAGGATGTCTTTGCTATAAAGCAAGCTATCAAAGATGGATTGATTGAAGTGATAGCAAGCGACCATGCACCCCATAGCCCCCTTGAAAAGGCTGTTGAGTTTGAGCTTGCAAGCCCAGGGATGATAGGGCTTGAATTCCTTCTTCCTTTAAGCTCAAGCTTAGTAAGGGAAAACCTTATTTCACCGCTCAAGCTACTTGAACTCCTTATCACTAATCCAGCAAGGGTTATAGGCCTTGAGCCACCAACCCTCAGAAAAGGTGCAAAAGCTGAGGTTGTCCTCTTTGACCCTGAAGAAGAATACTTAATCACCGAAGATTTCATTCAAAGCAAAAGTAAAAATACCCCATTCCTTGGCAAAACCCTCAAGGGGAAAATAAAAAAGGTCATCCTCAAAGATAAGGTCTACGAATTTTAGCCCTGTGTATTTTTTTACACAGATGAGTAGAAAACAATACAGTAAGATAGATTCGTTACTTCCGACTGTCGGACGACTGTCGGAAGCCTTTATAAAAAAGGACAGATGCTCGCCCTTGCATTGTATTAGCATTGGTTCAGGTCCTCTAAAGTTTGGCATTTATTTTGCAAAGTGCTTTTAAAAAATGCTAACTATCTTCCCTGTTTTGTAGGTAGGGGAAAAAGGAGCAAGGCATGGAATACATGAGGACGGTAGGGAAAGAGGTAGCTCTGGAGGGGGTTGGAGTTTTTAGCGGAAAAAAAGTTAGGGTTGAGGTTCATCCGAGGTATGAAGGGGATGGCATCATCTTTGAGAGGGCAGACCTTGAACCCAGAGTAATCATTCCGCTCAACATAGAAAACGTCATCGGACTTGACGGGGCAACTGCTCTAACAGACGGAGAGCACACCATCTTATTGATTGAGCATCTACTTTCAGCCCTACACGGGCTTGGGATTGACTCTGCTTACATAAAAGTTTACGGAGAAGAGATACCCCTCTTTGATGGCTCTGCCCTTCCTTTTGTGCAGGCTTTGAGGCATGCTGGCTATACCATACTTCCAAAGCTAAGGAAAAAGTTCTACCTTCGGAAGGATTTTGAGATGCAAAACGGGAATGGCTCTATTCGGTTCCGGCGTTCCTTAGCTACGACTATCACTGCAAAGATAAGCTTTCCTCATCCTATGATCGGAGAGCAGACTTTTAGCCTATCCCTTACTCCAAAGAATTACCTCAGAGAAGTATGCTTTGCTCGGACCTTTGGGTTTAAGAACCTTCTTGAAGAGAGAAGGAAGAAAGGAATCCTTAGGGGTGGAGATTTAACAAACGCCATCGTGCTTGATGAAAGGGATGTTTTGAACCCAGAAGGTTTAAGAACAAAGGATGAGTTTGTCCGGCATAAAGTGCTCGACCTTGTAGGAGACCTTTTTGTCCTTGGCAAACCATTAATTGCTGATGTTTACGCAGAGCTTTCTTCCCATAAGCTCCATGTGGAAGCCCTACGGACCTTATGGACTTCAGGGCTTATCGAGGAAGTTGAAGTCTCTTCCCTTACCTTTTTTCTCGTGAAGAAGAAGTTTGCAAGGAGGGTTTAGTAAGCCTTCCAATTTCATAGACTAAACCGTCTGCCTTTTCAAGTGCCTCTTCAAGCTTTAGGAGGTCTAACCTAAAGTCTTTATCTCTAAGGTCAGCAAGGGCTGAAATTTTTCTTAAAACATGATAGAAAGGATTTTCTATCCGCTTTTCATAGTCTGGAAAGACTTGCAGGAATATCTTTTCACCTTCGATTGCTACCTTAAAGGGTTGATAGACTATGAAAACCTTAGTATTCAAGGGGACATTTTGATAGAGAAAAGTTATGTGTTCCTTGTAGAGGCGAAAACAACCGTGGGTTGTTCTTCGACCTACGCTTTCTTCTTTGTTTGTCCCGGGGATAAGGTAGCTACCTCGGTCTAAGTAGAGGGCATAATCACCAAGGGGATTATCCGGTCCAGGGGGGACAACCTTTGGCAAGGTCGGGTCTTCGGCTAAGATTGAAGGAGGGGGATACCAGGTCGGTTTCTCTTGCTTTCTTACGATTGTGTAGGTTCCTTCTGGAGTAATCTTACCTTCGTCAGCTATACCAACTGGGAAGACATAAAGCCTGTTTCTATTGAAAAAATAAAGCCTCATCTCTGGAAAGTTGATCACGATATAAGATAGCTCTGGATAAAGAAAATCTTGAGGAACGATAACCTGATGAGGAATGATGACCCTTTGTCCAGGTGTTGGGACCCAAGGGTCAACCCCAGGGTTTGCGCGAAGGAGGTGCTGATAGCCCACCTTAAAGGCTACGGCAAGGTCAACAAGGGTGTCCTTCTCTTTAATAACATATTCTTGGTTCTGGAAGTAGACGGCTCGTTCGACACTGAAATTTGCCGAAAGTATTCCCCCATCTATGGCTTGGCAAGGGGCTCTTAAAAGGTAAAATAGTAGCAAATTCAAAAGAAGTATTTTTAAAAGGGAGAAACCTTTATGCGATTTGAAAACGTTCTCCATAGGATTGGTAATACTCCTATTGTAAGGCTAAACAAGCTTAAGATCAAGCCTTCAGTTGAAATTTGGGGGAAGATTGAATCTGTAAACCCAGGGGGTTCGGTTAAGGATCGCATAGCCCTTTCCATGATCGAGGATGCAGAAGCTAAGGGTCTTCTTACAAAGGATAAGATAGTGGTAGAAGCTTCAAGCGGAAATACGGGAATTGGTCTTTCCTTAGTATGTGCCGTAAAGGGCTACAAGTGCATGATCGCCATGCCTGAGTCTGCCTCCGTTGAGAGAAGGAAAATAATGCAAGCCTTTGGGGCAGAGATTATTTTGACCCCTGCTAAAAAAGGCACAGATGGAGCCATTGAATTTGTTTACGACCTTGTCCGAGAAAACCCTGACAAATACTTTTGTCCTGACCAGTTTAACAACCCAGCAAACTGGCAAGCCCACTACCGGAAAACTGGTCCAGAAATCTGGGCTCAGACTGAGGGTAAAGTTCGGTATGTCGTCTGCGGTCTTGGCACTACAGGAACCGCAATGGGTATTGCTCGGTATGCTAAGGACTCTGGCTTGCCTGTTAAGGTAGTTGGCATTGAGCCTTATCCTGGACATAAAATTCAAGGGCTTAAAAACATGAAAGAATCCTTCCCCCCTGGCATATTTGACCGGGCTTTACTTGATAGGATTATCAATGTTTCAGATGAGGAAGCTTACGAGATGGCAAGATGGCTTGCCAAGAGGGAAGGCATTTTTGTAGGCATGAGCTCAGGCTGTGCCTTAGCTGGTGCTCTTAAGCTTGCTGAGGAGATAGATGAGGGATTGATTGTTGTAATATTTCCTGATTCTGGAGAGCGCTACCTTTCTACTCCCCTTTGGTCCTTTGAAGAAAAAGACACTAAGGCTGATTTAATCCTTTCAAACCTTCTTAGCGGGAAGCGAGAGCCCTTTGTCCCATTAGAAAAGGCTAAGATTAAGCTCTACACCTGCGGACCAACGCTTAACATCAGACCTCACCTTGGTCTTTACCGAAGACTTTTGACTGCAGACCTCCTAAAGAGGTATCTTGAACATAGAGGCTATGAAGTATTTTGGGTTATGAACTTTACCGATTTTGACGACAAAACCATAGCTACTGCCTTAAATCAAAACCGTCCTCTCAAAGATTTGACCTCAGAAGTGGAAAGGCAATTCTTTGAAGACCTTGAGTTTTTAGCTATTGACAAGCCAAACCTTTGTCCAAAGGTAAGCGAGCACTTAGAAGAAATGAAAAACTTTGCCTTTGAGCTAATGCAAAAGAACAAAGCCTATGAAAAGTTTTCAGCCGTCTATTTTGATGTCTCAAGATTTCAAGATTATGGGAAGCTTGTAAAGCTTGACTTAAAGACGATGAAGGAAAGAGAGCCTATAGATGCTGAGGAATACGAGAAGGAAGAGCCTGCTGACTTTGCCCTTCTAAAGAGGGTGCATATTCTGGAGATGAAGGCTGGATATTTTGTGGAAACACCCTTTGGAAGGGTTCGCCCAACCTGGCACATCCATTGCGCCTGCCTTGCTTTAAAATACCTTGGAGAAACCCTTGATGTATTTATCTCAGGAGAAGACCTCATCTTCCCCCACATCGAAAACACAAGGGCTGTAGCCAAGGCTTTAACCGGCAAAGAGCTTGCAAGATATTACTTAGCAACAGGGCTCACCTACTTTGAAGGAAAAAGACTCTCCTCCGAGAACCGAATAACTATTGAAGACATAAAAAAGCAGGGATACGAGGGAAGACATTTAAGGTTAGTTTTTCTTCAAGCCCATTACCGAAGTAAGCTAAACCTTAGCTATTCAACCCTTGAGCAGGCAAAAAGGCTCCTTGACAAGCTTGAAACCTACTTAGGCCAAATTTCTATCACTGAAGAAAAAGTTTTACCGGAGGATAAAAAGGAAGAGCTTTGGCAAGCTCTTGAGAGCTTTAAAGTGAAGTGGAATAACGCCCTCAAGGAGGACCTAAACTCCCCTCTTGCATTATCGGAGCTTATAACCCTTTTAAAAAGGGTTTATCAAGCTACAAGAGAAGGATTACCCATCGGGTTTACGTCTTCCCTTTTTTCTGCCCTAAGGGAGTTTAACAGAGTGCATAAGATCCTTACCTTCCCTGAGGAAGTGGTAGAAAAAGAGGTGTTAGACCTTGCAGAAAAAAGAGATAAGGCAAAGGAAGCTTTAGATTATGAGACGGCAGACAGAATAAGGGATGAGCTTTCTCGCCTTGGCTATCGCTTGTTTGAGAAGGATGGGAAAACAAGGGTTTTAAAGTTCCGGTATGAGTTCTAAGCTTCTCCTTAAGATGTATGAGCGGTTGATTGAGCATTTTGGACCGCAAGGCTGGTGGCCAGCTGAAACTCCCTTTGAAGTTTGCGTGGGAGCCATATTAACCCAAGGCACAAACTGGAAAAACGTTGAGAAGGCTATTCAAAATCTTAAATCTATGGGGCTTCTTTCACCAAAAGCGCTCTATCAACTTGACCAAAAGACCTTAGCCGAGCTGATAAGACCCTGCGGTTACTACAATGTTAAGGCTAAGCGACTTAAAAACTTTATATCCTATATTGTTGAGAAATACGAAGGCAATGTTGAAGAGCTTAAAGGGAAAGACTTAAAGGAGGTTAGGGAGGAGCTTTTAGGCATTTCCGGGCTTGGGAAGGAGACGGTTGACTCTATTCTTCTCTATGCCCTTGATTATCCAATCTTTGTAGTTGATGCCTACACCTACAGAATTTTGCACAGGCATTCCCTTGTCCCGGAAGAGACTACTTATGATGAGCTTCAGGAATTTTTCATGGACAATTTACCTGAGGACCTTAATCTTTTTAAAGAGTTTCATGCCCTGCTTGTAGCCTGCGGGAAGACCTACTGTAAGGCTAAGTCCCCTTCCTGTAGCGGATGCCCTTTGGAAAAATATAGAGATTAATTATTTTTAGATTTTAGAATTTATGATGAGTTCATTGATGCTTAACCCTCTTCAAGGGAAGAGGATACTTTTAGTCGATGACGACCCCTTTTTCCATAAAGCTTTAACCAAGCTTTTTTGCCGTTATCTTCCTGAGGTTGAGATATATGGTGCAATGTCCTTTTCAGAAGCTAAGGACCTAATTTCTAA
>CAZJUD010000127.1:0-4469 GCA_964549125.1 uncultured Caldimicrobium sp. | reverse complement strand
GCATACACTATCCTTGTGATTATGAGAAGGCAAAAGAGCTAACCAACCTCACTCACCGTTGGGCTGAAAGGTGCTTAGATTATTATTTAAATCTTTCATAGCCAAAGGGGTTTTTGTTCGGGATTGTCCAAGGTGGAATGTATGAAGAATTACGTAGTCTTAGTGCACGCTACATTTCAAGCCTTCCTTTTTCGGGATACGCCATAGGAGGGCTTTCGGTCGGCGAGTCTCCTGACCTAAGAAATAGAATGATTGAGATAGCAGTTGAGAGCCTCCCGGAAGAAAAACCAAGGTATCTTATGGGGGTTGGGACCCCTCTTGACATCATCGAGGCGATAATGAGAGGGGTTGATATGTTTGACTGTGTTCTTCCTACAAGAAACGCAAGAAGAGGCACCCTTTTTACTTCCCAGGGATATGTAAACATCAGAAATTCCAAATACAAAGAAGATTTTTCTCCTCTTGACCCCCTTTGTTCCTGCTACACCTGTAGAAATTTTACCAAAGCCTATCTTAGGCATCTCTTTCAGGCTAAAGAACTTTTAGCCTATACTTTGCTTACCCTTCACAATCTTCATTACTATGCTAAATTGATGGAAAGGGTTCGCTTAGCCATCAAAGAGGATGAGCTCAATCACCTTTACGAAGAGCAAAAAAGATTGTATCAAAAAATTCATGAGGAGGTAGAAGAATGATCTTCCATCAGCTTTTTATCCTTTCCCAAGCCTTTGCCATGGCACCACCCCCGCAAGGACAGCAAGGTCAAGGCGGGCTAATCGGTTTGATCTTCACCCTTCTCCCCTTAATCTTAATCTTCGTCATTTTTTATTTTTTACTCATCCGTCCACAGCAGAAAAGATTAAGAGAACACCAAAAGTTTTTGTCAGAGCTTAGGGTTGGGCAAAAAGTATTTACCTCTGGAGGGATAGTGGGAAGGATCGTTAAGATCGAGGGAGACCTTGTTTGGCTTGAGGTAGAAAAGGATACCCTTATTCCTGTAATCAAAGGCTACATTGCAGGTAACTACCAAGCTTAAGAATTATGAACTTTGAAAAAATTTTTGAGTTTCTTTCTTCTCCCTTGTTCTTTGGCATTGCTATGTTAATCCTCGTCTACATTGGGTTAATTCATCCTTATAGAAAGAAAATAAAAGAACGGGAAAAGTTTCTCAAGGGACTAAAAGTCGGTCAGCTTGTAGTTACAAGCGGAGGGATAATCGGAGAAATAACAAAGATTGAAGAAGGGTTTATTTGGCTTAAAATAGCTCCTAATGTTGAAGTGTTGGTGGTAATTGACCATGTAATAGGGGTTTGCAAACCCCATTAGCCTTAATTAATCTAATTTCCTTTGCCAGTCCTCTAAAGCTTTAAGAGCCCTCTCAACAAGGGCTCTCAGCTTTTCCTCTTTTTTGAGCTTCCTTTTTCCTGGGATTTCAGGGAATAGCCCCCAGTTGATGTTCATCGGCTGAAAATGCTTGGGATTTGAGTGTTGTAGATAGTGCACAAGGCTTCCAATTGCAGTCTCAGGAGGTGGGGTAACAAGTTCTTTTCCCTTTATCAACCTATAGGCGTTTATCCCTGCAACTAAGCCCATGGCAGTGGACTCCACATACCCTTCAACTCCCGTAATCTGCCCTGCTAAAAAGACGTTGGGATAATTTTTAAGTTGTAAATAAGGAGTTAAAACTTTTGGAGCGTTAACAAAAGTGTTCCTATGGATGGATCCATATCTTGCAAATTCAGCTTTTTCCAATCCAGGGATCAATCGAAAAACCCTTTCCTGCTCATGGTATTTAAGCTTTGTCTGAAAACCAACCATGTTGTAGAGAGTTCTCTCAGCGTTCTCCGGTCTTAACTGAACAACGGCATAGGGCTCTTTGCCGGTCCTCGGGTCTATAAGTCCTTTAGGCTTCATGGGACCATACCTTAGGGTGTCAATACCCCTCTCAGCCATTACCTCAATGGGTAAACATCCCTCAAAGTATTTTGGCTCTTCAAAGGAATGAAGAGGAACCTTCTCAGCCCTCAAAAGCTCATGCACAAACCGTTCATACTCTTCCTTGGTTAACGGACAGTTCACATATGCTCCCTCTTCCTCCCCATAACGGTCGGCAACAAAAACCTTTCCCCAATCTATACTATCTCCGTAAACAATAGGAGAGATGGCATCATAAAAGTGTAAAAAGGGTTCAGATATAAGTTTGGCAAGGGACTTAGCCAGAGGATCTGAGGTCAAAGGACCCGTAGCAACTATTACAACCTTATCAGTAGGGATTTCGGTCATTTCTTCACAAACAAACCTTATGTTAGGATGATTTAGCAGCTTTTCAGTGATGTACTTAGCAAACATTTCTCGGTCTACTACTAAGGCTTTCCCTCCTGGAATTTGGTTAATGTCTGCAGACTCAATGATGAGAGAACCAAGCCTTCTAAGCTCTTCTTTGAGAAGACCTACGGCATTGGTTAAATCCTTAGACCTTAGAGAATTGGAGCAGACGAGCTCAGCAAAGTAGCCTGTCTTATGAGCTGGAGTGAGCTTTTGGGGGCGCATTTCATAGATAATAACCCTTAGACCCCGATTGGCTAATTGCCAGGCTGCCTCTGACCCAGCAAGCCCAGCCCCTATTACAATTACCTCTCCCATTTAAAGAAAAACTAATAATCAACCCCTGGAATTTCAACGGTAATTATCTTGGGGGTAATGAAAACGATTAGTTCAGTTTTGGCTAAGTTTTTTTCCTTCTTTTTAAAGGCTTTGCCTAATCCGGGAATTTTCCCAAGTCCAGGGACCTGGTCAACATTATCTCCAAGGTCGCTCGTCTTTATCCCACCTATCACAACGGTTTCACTGTTGTTAACCAAGGTCTTAGTAGTAGCCGAGCTGGTTAGCAGGGCTGGAACTCCATTAACTACCCTACCCCAATCAGGTGTGCTTTTCTCGATTTCAATATCAAGATTAATACGATTATCAGGGGTAATATGAGGAGTAACTTTAAGCCTTAAAACAGCTTCCATAAACTGGGTTGTTGCTACTCCATATTGGGTAAGCTGCAGATAAGGAATTTTATATCCCTGCTTTATCTCGGCAGGCTGATTGTCAAGGGTTAAAACCTTTGGCGTAGCAAAAATCCTTGCTACACCCTCACTTTCAAGCGCTGATAGCTGAGCATCAAGTTGTATAACAGATTTTCCAATATGCCCGAAAGTAAATCCTACCGTTGAAAGTCCTGCAACGCCTAAATCAACACTACCTGAGATAGAATAATTTCCAGTCCCTAATATCATATGTTCATTACTTTTTTGAGCTAATCCGGTCCATTTAATTCCAAGCTTGTGTGAATATGTATCCATTATTTCTACGACCCGGGCTTCGATCAATACCTGTTTCGTTGGCTTATCCACTTCTTTTATTATCATTTCTATTTCTTTCAAATTTTTTTCAGTATCTTTTACTATCAAAATGTTTGAATTAGGTTCATAGGTAATTTTTCCGTCACCAGTTACAATTTCTTTTAACTTGGATACTAATGTATCTCCTTTGACATATTTTAACTGAAAGATTTTGGTTGTTAATGGACCCTTTTCCTGAATATCTTTGACGGAAGCAAGATAGTCCTTATATCTATCGCTTTCTGCTTTGATCTCATCAAGAGTTACAATTCTCATAACATTACCGATCATTACATAGCCCAATCCATAATTTGCAAGCACGATATCAAGAACCTGATCCCAAGGCACACGATGAAGCTTTAGCGTGACAGTTCCTTTCACTTTATCGCTTACAACGATGTTTAACCCGCTTATTTCCGCAAAGAAACGAAAAACAGCATGCAAATCAGCCTCCTGAAAATCTACGCTAATCAGCTGCCCTTTGTACTTTTTTGTCAGAGGCAAGTTTAAAGAAGATAAATCAGGTGGAACTGAAACTTTATAGTCCGGAATGAACTTTTCTTGGTCTAATTTAGAAATTCTATCACCTGTTATCATGGCATCATAGACTTTTCTTTCATCTTCAAAAAAGATTCTAACTACAAGACGATTTTCGATCATTGAGGCTTGAAAATTAAAATCTTTAGTTAAAGTAAAGCCTAAAAAAAGCCTATCTTTTTCAATACCTGCTTCTACTTCTTTAAATAGGTCCTTTGGTAAAGTTTTAATCCAATTTGACTCTTTAGGTAAAGTATCATGTAAATAAACATAAAGCATTTTATCGCTCTTTTTAACTTCAAAATTGACTGGTTTGTCAAACTCAAAGATCAATTGATGTTCGGGCTTATCAAAAAAAAGAACGTTAAGAAGATATGGCTTTGCGTATAAATCTTGGGGTAATAAAAAAAGACATATTAATATGACAAGAAAAATTGTGGATTTATTTTTCATGATCCTTACTCCTTCCTCAAATTTAGTTTTATTTCCCGTTGAGTCTTCCCCCCAAATACATCCCTTTCTTCAACTAATATAATAACATGA
>CAZJUD010000126.1:0-2432 GCA_964549125.1 uncultured Caldimicrobium sp. | reverse complement strand
TACTGGTTTGCCATCCCTCATGACCACCAGATACTCTAAGGTATGTTCCTTCCCCTCTTTATCAACCACCTTCTTAGGCTCAGCAAGTCCAATCTCATGAGCCCTTAAAAACTTTGTAGGTTTTCCATCCTTGTCAATCTTTACAAGCCAAGTAGCATTGCACCAAGTAGGTTCACCAGCCTCCTTAGCGGCTGCCTTGTTTGCACAGCTCAGATACTTAGCATCGTACTTTTTATTCTTGATAATCCACTGAATAATAGCCATACAAAGAGCAGCATCTGTGCCTGGTTTAACAGGTAGATAATACTTAGCCTTTGAAGCAAGCTTGTTAAACCTTGGGTCAGCAACCGCGATGGTTAAATCACCATTAGCCAATCTTTCAGTAATCCTCACTGTTCTGTTTGGAGGACCATAGTTCCCATCAAATAGATTTGCTCCTATGAAAAGTATAAACTTAGAATTTTCTTGGTCGGCTTGCCAGTAAAACTTCTTACCACCGCCAAATTTGTTATACTCGTATTGCTCGCTTAAAGCCTTACAGGTAAAGTAGAGACTACCTTGACATACTGTGGTGTGTCCATGAGTGTTTACTGTGCCAAGGTATTTCTGGAAGAATCTCTTGTCAAAATCCCCTCTACCAGCCTTCTTCCTACCCCACATGTAAATGATTTGATTGTTTTTGGGTCCTAAATCAGGATGTTCTGGATCAATCAATACACTAAGATGGTCTTTAAATTTAGCTTTAAACTCTTCTACAGCCTGCTTTTTATCCTTAGCTTTCCAAATCTTTTTAACAGCCTCTGCCATTTCCTTAGCAACCTTTGGATCTCTCAATACATAGTAATCCTTCAAACCTTTTACATACCGGTTCTCTTCACCAGGGACATGTTTAAAGAGATATCCACCGTTTACTATCTCATCGATTGCCTGCTCAAAGGAGATAACAATCCATTTATTCTCACCTCTTTTACCTGCCCTTTTCAACACCTTGGTTATCCTATAAGGGTCATACAAGGTCTGAATACCTGCCTGTCCTTTAGGACAGATTGCTGTGTCAACTTTGGCCATCTCTTTTGGACTTTTGTCCATCGGCACCCAAGGCAATGTGGTAAAGGGATTGTAGGGGTTCCCATCAATCTTTACCGCAATCGCTTGCTTTCCTTTTCTGAAAAGCTTTACCTTAATACCGCAACCGGTGTTACACTGTAAACAAACGCTGTAAATCTGATTTTCTGCCTTTGATAGCTGATAAAGCTCTTCGGGGGTTAATTGCCCAGCCTCTGCCCTCTTTATCAAATCTTGAGCCCACTCAAGCTGAGTAGCTAAAAGGCCACCACCAAGCAATGCTGAACATTTTAAAAACTCTCTTCTATCAACCTTTATACCCTCCATACTAACCCTCCTTTTTTCGTTATTTTTTGTTCTTCATTTTTTCCATTTTTTAATACCTTAAGCTATATCTATGTAAAAAACCCTTGGCTTGGTTTTAGATTTCCCAAACACAGCCTTACCATATATTGGCGTTGGGTCACTAACTTTCACCAAAGTTTTTAAGTTCCTTTCATTTTTCTGATAAATTTTATACACTAAACTATCTTTGTCAGAAAGGTCGCCAAAATAGTTTGCTCTACCTATGCAGGTTGTAACACACATGGGGAGCATTCCTTGGGCAATCCTGTGCAAACAGAAGTGACACTTTCTTGCCTTGCCAATAGGATCCTCATCCTTCGTCCTTGACCATTGCTTCAAGTATTCAAAGTTTGGTCTCTTCTCATACTCAGGAATAAAGGGGCCATTTTCTGAATGGAACTGACCTAAATCAAGAGCTCTCGCTTTGTAAGGACAAGCAGTAACGCATCTGCCACATCCTATACATTCTTTGTAATCTATCATCACTATCCGAGATGAAATTCCCTCTTTGCTTTTCCAGGTCGCCTTACCCTTTACAGGACATACAGGAACGCAAGGTGGATTGTCACATTGCTGACAAGGTCTTGGTATAAACCGTCTTTTAAGCTTGGGATAAGTGCCATTTGCCTCATCAAAAACAGGACGATAAATAATCCCCGGTGGTAGGACATTTTCTGCCATACAGGCAACTGTGCAAGCATGACATCCAACACACTTTCGTAGGTCAATGATCATAATCCATTCATACTCTTTCTTTTTTTGACTAACAACCCTCTCTAAATCCCTTTGCATCGTAAGGAGAATGTCTTCGTTCATAAACCCCTCCTGAGTTAACTTTTGTTTAAATTTATAAAATAACTTTTAAACATAAATTGTCAAAATCTCTTTCAGACAAAATAAAAAAAAATTCGTTATTTATTTTGTATTTTCAAATTATAACTGCAAATTTCTTAATTTTTTTTAAATATTATTAACGCAGCTGTTTGAGCCCTAAGCATTATTTAAACTGAGGCTGTTCGAAA
>CAZJUD010000125.1:0-10962 GCA_964549125.1 uncultured Caldimicrobium sp. | reverse complement strand
GGCGAGCGTTAATAAGAAATATAGGGATATATTTTGAGGATACGTAGATCATGTTGGGCCAAATCTCTGTTTCAACCAAGATTAAGGCGTCTGGATTAATCCTTTTTAAAAATCTCTTGATAACAAATGTAAGGTCAAAGGGGTTATAGTATATTTTAAGATTAGGATTTTCTGCCATAAGCTTTTCAGCAAAGGTTCTACCTGTTTCTGTGGTCGTCGTAAGACAGATGTTAAACTTCTCAGTTGCTAATTCTAAAAATTTTGTTACAGCTCTTACTTCTCCAAGAGAAACTGCATGAACCCAAAGGATTTTCCGACTGGTTTTAAAGTTTGGTGGAGAAATAAAGCCAAATTTCTCTTTAATCCACACAAGCCTTCTCTTAGGAGCTCTTTTTCGTAATTCAAATGGTAAAATCAAAGGCAATAGAAGGAAATGAATAAGGCTGTAGAATTTGAGCAGCAACCACATTCTATTCTTATTCTATTCTTTTAAAGATAAAAGAAAGCTGATACCCTCTACTTTTACCGTGATACCGGTAACTGTAATATACAGCATGTTGACAAAAGGTGCAATCATTAGATATCCAAATGTTTTCTTCTGGGACTTTGCAAGTTAATGCTTGGAATAGGTTTAACTTAGTAAGGTTTAGATGGATCTTTCCGTTTAATCTTAACATGAAATCCATAAAATTTGAAAAATTTTGTTGAAGCATATTTATAACTTCGCTTCCCACTTCATAGCAACAAGGTCCAATATGCGGTCCAATTGCGATCAAAATATCCTTAGGGGTGTAACCAAGGTTCAAAATTTGGAGTATAGCTTTATAAAGTATCTTCTTAACACTTCCTCGCCATCCGGCATGGATAGCTCCCACCAAATGATTATCCTTAGTAGCTATTAAAAGAGGGACACAGTCTGCCGTCTTTACTCCAACTATCACCTTAGATAATCGAGTAATTATTCCGTCTCCCTGAAAGCTTTTCTTATATGACAACGCATCTAAATAAAGCACATCAGCGCTGTGTATTTGCGAGGGAAGAAAAACTTCATATTCAGGGTACAGAGTTTTCAAAAGTAAGGTTGGGGCTCCCTTTGAAGCAATAGCCGTGCTAAAGAATCCATTGATTTTGTATTTTTCAAACAATGGAGGACAAAAAAACCTTGGTTTATCCATAGGAGTTTAAGTATCAATCTTTTCCAAAAAGTCTTTAAGTTTAGGTATAATAGCCTGTATAGCCTTTGCCCGATGGCTTATCCTATTCTTTTCTTCCTTTGAAAGTTCGGCAGCCGTTCTTTCTAAATTATACTCCGGTACAAGAAAAACCGGGTCATAACCAAACCCCTGCGTGCCTCTTGGTTCTTCAGCAATGTAGCCTTGCCATTCTCCTTCGGCAGAAATCCACCTGCCTGAAGGATGATAAACAACGATTACACATACAAACCTTGCCTTTCGCTTTTCAAAAGGTACTCCTTCAAGTAGTTTTAGAAGCTTTTTTACGTTTTCCTCATCTGTTGCCTTTTCACCGGCAAATCTTGAGGAATGGATACCTGGTGCCCCGGAGAGGGCTTCAACCTCAAGCCCAGAATCGTCAGCTAAAGTCAAAATATTGAAGTGGTTAGCATAGTAGCTAACCTTCTCTAAGGCATTTTCCAAGAAAGTGTTTCCTTTTTCTTCAGGAGGTGGGATCGGTGGAAAATCTTTTAAAGTTTTTATCTCAAGGAATCCCAGCTCTTTAAGCATAGGTTCAATCTCGCGGACTTTACCCGGGTTGGTTGTGGCTATCAAGATTTCCTTAGGCTTCACCAAGCACCTCCTTTTGCTTTTGGATAAGCTCAGTAATACCCTTAAAGGCTAACTTTTTCATTGCTTCTAATTCTTCCCAACTGAAAAGAGATTTTTCCCCGCTTGCCTGAATTTCAGCGATTTTACCAGATTCAGTCATAAAAAAGTTAGCATCAACCTCAACTATTGCATCCTCTTCGTAGTTTAAATCTAAAAGAAAATCGTTCCCCAACTTTCCTACGCTTACTCCAGCTAAATATTCAAAGGTTGGATCCCTATCAATAAGTCCTTGTTCCATAAGTCTTTTAAAGGCTATTTTTAGGGCCACAAAGGCTCCGGTTGCCGAAGCTGACCTTGTTCCTCCATCAGCATTAAGCACATCGCAGTCTACCCATAGGGTCCTTTCTCCAAGGACAGTTAGGTCAACTACAGAACGGAGAACTCTCCCAAGCATTCTTTGAATCTCAAGAGATCTTCCCTTACGCTGGAGCACTTCGCGCGGAGTTCTAACCTTCGTTGCCCCTGGTAAAAAAGCATACTCTACCGTAATCCATCCTGTTCCCGTGCCCTTTAGAAAGGGAGGAACTTTCTCCTCTAAGGAAACAGTAATCAGAACCTTGGTGTTTCCAAACTCAATCAAAACAGAACTTAAGGGATTTGGCAGAAAATCAGGTATGATTTTAACAGGTCGTAGTTTTTCAAAATCTTCTCTACTTCTTACCATATTTTAACTCCTTTATAGTAAGTGATTTTAGGTCAACATTAGGATGGTAAAGTAGCGACCTTTCTAAACTTATAGCTTTGCTCGGACAGATGCTTAAACAGTTTAGACATCTGATGCATTCCACAGAATTTAAATCCTTAGGAATGTGTAAACTCATAGGACAGATTTTCTCACAGACTCCACAGAGGGTACATTTATTTTCGCTCCATCTGAGCCTAAACAACCCATACTTATTGAAAATCCCATATATTAAACCAAGCGGACATATGTTTTTGCAAAAAAACCTAAGGTCTACAATACATAGGATAAAAAATGCAAAGAGGAAGGCTGTCTTAAGATAAAAGATTATGCCTATATTCTTGGTAAAATGTGGCTGAAGGATTAGATTTAAATAGCCAGCTTCCAAAGTCCCTGCCGGGCAAACAAACTTACAAAACCATAATAAACCATAACCTATTTCAGTTAGGTATAAAATAGGCAAAAGAATAACAAAAAAGGCCAAAAAAAGGTGCTTTAAATACCTCTGTAAACCATAGGGGAGGGCAATTTCCTTTTTATAAAAGGGGATCCGATACAAAAGCTCTTGAAGAAGCCCAAAGGGGCAAAGCCATCCGCAGATTAACCTTCCCAGAGCAAGGCTCATCAAAAGTATCAACCCCAAGGAATAGGCAAAGGCAGGGATTAACACCTTAGCAGGCAGTATCCTAAGAGATATAAAAAGGTTTTGAATGATTCCTAAGGGGCAGGAAAACCAAGCCATAGGACAGGAATAGCAATTTAACCCAAAGGAGCAAAAACTCTTAAGAAAGCCCGTGTAAGGACCCTTTGTTGTAAAAAACTGAAAGGAGCTATTCTGAAGAAAGGTTGAGGCTACTTGAGTAAAGAAGCGAAGCCTAAAAATCCTCATTTTCTTCAAGTCCCATACAGGAAAGACAAAGGATTGCGCCTCGTGATTGCACAAACTGGTAGCCTGTGTTTAAAAGCCCAATTAAAATTGCACCTATAGCTATTACCAAAAGGAGGATAGGAACATATCTAAAAAATTTCTTCATTCTAACTTCCTCTGAATGTAGTTAGCAATTTCTTCCGCAAGGTCTTTTGCCATCTGGCTATCCTTTGCTTCAACCATAACTCGGTATTTAGGTTCGGTTCCAGAAGGGCGAACCACAACTCTTCCTTCATCTCCAAGTTTTTTTTCAATCTTGTCGATGAGTTGTATGAGGCCCTCTATCTCATGCACTGGTCTTTTTTCTCTAACCCTAAGGTTTACAATTACCTGTGGGAATTTTTCGTAAAGACCTTGAAATTCTGAAAGTTTTTTTTCTTCTTCTCTGAGAATGGAGAGAAGCTTTAAGGCGGTAAGCAACCCATCTCCAGTTGTTGATTTATCAAGGAAGATGATGTGCCCAGAGGTCTCACCGCCCAAAAGAATTCCCTTTGCCTTCATTTCTTGAACGACATACCGATCTCCCACAGAAGTACGAATAAGCTCAATCCCCAACTTAGAAAGATATAACTCTAACCCTTTATTTGTCATTACAGTTCCTACAATTGCCTTAGGATTAAGTAATCCCTTTTTAAGAAAATAGGTAGCAAAGATTGCCAAAAGGTCGTCCCCATCGTAAAGGTTTCCCTTTTCATCGCAGATGGCAATCCTATCTCCGTCACCATCGAGGGCTATTCCGACATGGCATTTTTCTTCAATCACCTTTTTTTGTATTAATTCAGGATACAAGGCTCCACAGTTTTCGTTTATGTTTATTCCGTTTGGTTGGCATCCCATTTTAACAACCTCAGCGCCTAATTCTTCAAGCACCATGGGTCCGATGTAATAGCAGGCACCGTTTGCACAATCAATAGCAATTTTAAAACCTTCAAAATCAATGTTTGGAGGGACTGCTGATTTTAAATGAATAGCATACCTTCCTATAGCATCCTTAATTCTAAAGGCTCGTCCAAGCTCTTCTTTAGTAAACCTTATCTTTTTAAAACTTTCATCTTCGAGCAAAGCTTCTATTCTTTCCTCAAGCTCATCAGGCAGCTTAAATCCTGTATGATCAAAGACCTTAATACCGTTATCGTAGTAGGGATTGTGGGAGGCTGAGATTACAATCCCAGCTCTTGCCCTCATGTCCTTGGTTAAAAAGGCAATAGCAGGGGTGGGTAGGGGACCTACCAAATAGACATCAACTCCCATAGAACATAGTCCAGCTGTTAGAGCAGACTCAAAGATATAGCCTGAGATTCGCGTATCCTTACCAATGATAACCTTTTGGTGCTGACCCAAAGCCCCCCTAAAAAGATAACCTATAGCTCTACCCAACTGAAGAGCTACCTCAGGAAGCATTGGGTAGACATTGGCTTCTCCTCTAACACCATCAGTGCCAAAAAGCTTTCGCATGCTTCCCCTCCCCTGAATAGCAGAACTAAGCAAGATGAATTTTATCGTGTTAAATAAACAATTTTAACTTTTTGCGGCTCAATCTCAACTCCATTTTCTGGATTTTCAAGCTCAACATACATCGTCCTTTCTTTTTTTAGTTCTTCATAATCTAAAGGAACAGTATTTATTTGGTTTATATTTTTAATATCATCCCAGCTTCCCTTTAAGATAACAAAACTTGGTTCAATAAGTAACTTTGCTTTAACTGGTATTTTGTCTTTAAATTGTACTCTAACTGGAACTTTTTTAGTGCTGATTTTCTTTATCACTACCATTATGTATGATGGATTTACCTCTTTTATTTTAATATTGTTTATTCTTAAACTTTCAATGGGAACTCGCACTTGATATACACCTTGAGAGTATCTTGTAAGGTCGATCTGTAGTTTTAAATTCTTAATATCTGCATTTCTTAAATTACTCCTTGTAGCTTCTAATTTTACATCTACTTGAGATGGATTAAGTTCAACTATATAATTTCCCTCTGAAGATAGTCTGGGTTCAATAGGAACTTGAATGATTTTTTCAATCGGTTTTCCCCAGACTACAAAATACCATAAAATAAAAGATAATATAAGGGCTAAAATTTTATATTTATGCTCTCTTTTCATACTCTTTAACCCTTAATCTCTTCCACCAAGGCTGAATGGTTTCAAACCCTAAGAGTTGAGAAAGCATCTTTCTTAATGTAGCAGGTGTTATATCTCTTGAAATCTTTCCTCCTACTGCTAATGAGATTTCTCCTCTTTCTTCCGATACAATTACAGAGACAGCATCAGATACTTCGGTTATCCCAATACCTGCTCGATGCCGTGTTCCTAAATCTTTAGCGATATCCGGATTTGTTGAAAGAGGAAGAACTACTCCAGCAGCCACTATTTTACCTCCACTTATAACAACTGCCCCATCATGCAGCGGTGATTTAGGATTGAATATACTTATTAATAGCTCTTCAGAAACTTTAGCGTCAAGAAGCACTGCCCCTTCCAGATAATCCCTAAGGCTTATTTCCCTTTCAAACACAATTAAGGCACCTATCTTTTTTTCAGCAAGTTTAGTAACAGCTTTTACCACTTCTTCTATACCCAATGAGTATTCACTTTGGATTCTTGCGATAGGTACTGTTCCTATTTTAGCAAGTGCTTTCCTTATATCATCTTGAAAAACGATGATTATTAGTATTAATAATGAAGACATAAAAGTATGAAGGATCCAATTTAGGGTTAAAAGTTGAAAAATTTCAGAAAAAAAGTAAAGCAAAATGATAACAGTCAAGCCTGCTAACATTTGTAAAGCTTTTGTTCCTTGAAGTAAAAGAAGGACTCTATATATTAAAAAGGCAACAAGTAAGATATCTATTATATCTTTAAACTGAATTGAACGAAAAACTTCGATAAAATGTTCAAACTCTCGGAGGATATTTAAGGCAAACAAAGTTATCTCCTTTGTAAGGTCATAAAAAGGGCTAAAGCATCTTTATTGATGCTTACATTGTGCACACGAAGGATGTTAACCCCTTGAAGGTAGCACCAGATTGTAACGCCAGCAGTTCCTGCATCCCTTTCATGAGGAGGTTTTTTTATGATTTCACCTATAAAACCCTTTCTTGAAGCACCAACAAGAATAGGCGAGCCTAACTCTTTAAAGGATGCTAAATTCCTAAGTAGAGTGAGGTTATGTTCAAAGGTTTTTCCAAACCCGATACCAGGGTCGATGATAATTTTTTCTTCCGAGATTTTTTTTGAAATCAAATAGTCTTTTCTTTCTTTTAAGAATTCTTTAACTTCCTTTACCACATCCTGATAGGTCGGTGAAATCTGCATGGTTTTTGGGGTTCCTTGCATATGCATTATGATAACTGGGCAGTTAAAATCTTTAACAACATCGACCATTCTGCTGTCAAACCTTAAAGCACTTATGTCATTTACTATGTCTGCTCCCTCTTTAAGAGCCAACTCCGCAACCTTAGCCTTATATGTATCAACGGAAATAACAGCCTGGGGGAAAGCCCTTCGTAGTTCCTTTATAACAGGTATAACCCTTTTTAGCTCTTCCTCCTCAGGAACTGGGTCAGCAAAGGGTCTTGTCGATTCTCCCCCAACATCGATGATATCCGCCCCCTCCTGCAGAAGCCTTTCAGCTTGAGCTACTGCTTGTTCAAGAGACGAGTATCTCCCCCCATCTGAAAAAGAATCAGGAGTAACGTTCAATATTCCCATAAAAAAGGGACCTTCTTTCCAATCAAACAATTTGTCCCTAATTTTTAAAGGTTTCAGCATAAAACAAACAAAAACCTTCGAAGGGAAATTTTAATTTCCCTGCAGAAGAAGCTTAAATCTTTCTGCCTCTATAGTTTCCTCTTCAAGCAAGGTGTTTGCTACAAGGTGAAGCTTATCAATATAAGTTGTAAGAATAGTCTTAGCCTTTTGATAGCACTCAGTAACGATGTTTCTAATTTCTAAATCGATAAGCCTTGCAGTCTCTTCAGAATAATCTTTTAACTGAAAAAGCTCCTTTCCGAGAAAGACCTGCTCTTCTGTTTTACCATAGGTTAAAGGACCTAATGATTTGCTCATGCCAAATTCACAGACCATTTTTTTTGCAATTTGGGTAGCCCGCTTAAGGTCATCACTTGCCCCTGAGGAAAGCATGTTAAAGATTAGCTCCTCGCTTACTCTTCCTCCTAAAAGCACAGTTATCTTCTTTAAAAGATAGTCTTCAGTGTAAATGTGCCTATCGTCAAGGGGCAGTTGGTGAGTAACCCCAAGAGCCATTCCTCTTGGAATAATGCTGATCTTATGAACTGGATCTGGGTCTGGTAAATAGTAAGCTACTAAGGCATGTCCTGCCTCGTGATAAGCGATGATCTTTTTTTCCTCTTCGCTCATGGCATATCCTTTTCTTTCCTTTCCCATCAATATTTTATCTTTTGCTTCCTCAAGGTCTTCCATCTCAACGAATTCTTTTCCCTTCCTAGCCGCGATAAGAGCTGCTTCGTTCATTAAATTCTCAAGATTTGCTCCTGTAAAACCTGGAGTGCTTTTAGCAATCAACCTTAAATCCACATTGGGGGCAAGCTTCATTTTCTTCGCATAAATTTTTAAGATTGCTTCCCTACCGTTAACATCTGGAGGTGGGACATAAATGTGTCTGTCAAACCTTCCCGGTCTAAGAAGAGCTGGGTCAAGTATGTCAGGTCTATTCGTTGAAGCAAGAACAACGATACCCTCAGCCGTCTCAAACCCATCCATTTCCACAAGAAGTTGATTTAGCGTTTGTTCTCTTTCGTCATGACCACCACCAAGCCCAGCACCCCTCATCCTACCCACAGCATCTATCTCATCGATAAAGATTATACAAGGAGCATGAGCTTTAGCTTGGGCAAAGAGGTCTCTAACCCTTGCTGCTCCAACGCCTACAAACATCTCCACAAAATCGGAGCCGCTGATGCTAAAGAAGGGAACGCCAGCCTCTCCAGCAACTGCTTTAGCTAATAAGGTTTTTCCTGTCCCCGGTGGTCCAACAAGTAAAATGCCTTTAGGTATTCTTGCTCCAAGTCGAGTAAACTTATGTGGGTTCTTTAGAAATTCAACAACTTCCTGCAACTCCTCTTTAGCCTCTTCAACGCCTGCTACATCCTTAAAAGTAACCTTACTTTCTCCTTCCTTAATCAATCTTGCCCGGCTTTTAACGAAAGAAAAGGTGCGGTTTCCTGGTTGCATTTGACGCATAAATAGAACCCAAAGAATGATCAAGACAAAAAAGGGTAACCAAGAAATGAGAAAGTTTGTGACCCATCCCCCTTGACTATCCGGTTTAACCACAATTTTTATGTTTTTTTCTTTTAATTTGCTTATTAAATCCTTATCCTCTAATAGAATATAGGTGGAAAAGTCTTTTCCATTTTTAAGCTTTCCCGTAACATGTTGACCTTCAATGATCACTTCTACTATCTCGTCATTTTCAAGCTTAGACAAAAATTCAGAATAGTTAAGGTTTAAAGTTGGTGAAAAACTTAGCTCCTGAAGGAAGTAATTGTAACCAATGAGGATCAATGCTCCGATTATAAGCCAAACTATTAAAAGTTTAGATATCCCTTTCATTCCCTCACCTTTTCAATTTTTTTCTTTATGAAAATTCTATATCAACCTCTTCTCAAATTCAAGCGTTAGCACCTTCTAACCTTATAAGAAGCACATCCTCTGTTGTCTCAGTGGGTCTATACATAGGATGAATATAGATCCCATAGACAGCAAGTATTTCCCCTCCCTTTTCAATGATTATTAAGGCATCTCTTTTATAAGTAGGGACCTTTTTTTCCCATAACAACTTCTTTAATTTTTTATGACCTAAACCAGGAATGTATACTCTATCTCCTGGCCTACGATTTCTGATAACTATTGGAAAAGATACCTTATTGGCGTCAAGGATGATAGACTGTTTTAAAAAATAAGTTTCAGGTAGGCTTTTTTTGCTAATTCTTTCAATTAAAACTTTACCTAAATTTTTTTGAGGTAAATCATAACTTCCAGGAGAGGGGATAACTAACTCAAAGGGTTCTACGGTGCTTAATCTTTGACTAATTCGAACATATCCTGGACCTCTGTAGACACAAAAATTTCCGGGCAAACACACGGGACCCTTGGCTTTCCCAGTTAGAAGAGCCTCAACTTGAAAGATATGTCGCGAGGTAATTCGAAATAGAGGAAGCCCCATTTCTTGGAAGGCTAAAAAATATACCCTTCTCCTGATAACGGTGGGAAGATTTTTTAACTCTGTTAGCTTAAGGGCTAAATCGTCATCAATGGTAGCTTTAGTTTTGTTAAAAGCTTCACGAGCTAAACCCTCTATGAGCTCCTCTTCTTCGGCGATGATGACTGCAGTTTTTCTAATTGCTTCTTTAATCTTAGGATTAAACTCTTTGGCTAAAAAGGGGATCAAAACATGCCTTACCTTATTTCTCAAAAACCGAAGGTCTTCGTTTGTAGTATCCTCCCTCCAGATCAAGCCTTTTTCTTGAGCATGTTGTTTTATCTCTTCTTTTGTAAGAAAAAGCAGGGGACGAACGATCAAATCCTCCCTTTTCAAAGGAATCCCCACAAGCCCCCTTCTACCTGTGCCCCGGATAATTTTCATGAATATTTCTTCTGTAAGGTCATCAAGATGATGAGCAAGAGCAATCTTTTGGAAATCATAGGTCCTTGCTAAATCGTACCAGGCTCGATATCTAAGTTCTCGCCCAGCCATTTCAAGGCTTATTCTCTCACGCTTAGCATACCGTGGGACCGGAGCAGAGGTGATAAAAAGCGGTAATTTCTTTTCTTTACACACCTTATAAACAAAAAGAGCATCCTCAAGGGAATTTTTTCTAATCCGATGGTCATAATGAGAGACAAACAGCTTAAGATTAAAGTGACCTCTTAGCTCAAGCAAAACATCAAGAAGAACGACAGAATCGAGCCCAGCTGATACCGCAACAAGGACCCTGTCTCCAGGCTGAAAAAGATGGTTCTCTTCAATAAACTTTTTAATCCTTCTCAGTAGCAAGGTCTAAAAGTTCCTTTCCTTCCCGCTTATGCCTTTCGAAAGCAGTCTTAGCAAGACGAATTAGCTCGCCAGAAATTTCACGAAGAGGTTTTGGCTCACCATATTCAGTATACATAGCAGTAGGCACAGGAGGTATTTTGATTTTCATTTTGGAAGAAAGCTCTTCATAGATCTGTCCTTTATCTTCAGTCTCTCCAATCTCTGGTTGGTCACCCCTTGACAACTTACTAAAGAAACCTAAAATAGCCGAAATATCAAAACGTTTGTGGAAAGCCTCAGTCTCTTTTACTAAGTCTTCATAGTATTCTTGATAAGTCTTTAATTTTTCATTATAAGCTTTTGCCGAATCCTGCAGGTCTTTAAAAATTTTTAAAAAGAGCTTAACAAATCTATTTTTGGTAGTAAAAGCAAAAGGGACCCCTAACTTCTTAAACAGTCCTTTTTTTATGTTTTCGGATTCTAAG
>CAZJUD010000124.1:0-8100 GCA_964549125.1 uncultured Caldimicrobium sp. | reverse complement strand
ATTCCCTTTCTCTAAGACAAGCTTTCCTTGTTTCAGCTCTAAAATTCCACTCTTTGCATAGTATATTCCTTTTTTCTCTTGTGTTTCTTCAAAAACAAGTATATCGTATAACCTTGTGCTACCATTTTCTACAGTCTTTTTAGCGTATAAATATAGAGTATCTCCTATTGAAAATGGAGTCCTCTCTGGAATATTCCTCTCCATTAAACTTTTATACAAATTTACTTTTAACTCTATTTGCAATCTTTTTGATGTAGGAACGACTTTTATTGTAAAAAATAACAAAAGAAAAACTATCATTAAACCGAAAAGAAATAGGACCTTAAAAAAATCCTTTAAACTATAACCTAAAGAAAAAAGGGCAAGAATTTCTCTTTCATATTTCATTCTTTGAACTACAAAAAGAACACTTATATAGCTGGAAAACAAAAGGGAAAAAGCAGATATTTCGCCTATTGAAGTAGAAATAATAATAATTATATCGTATAAAGATAGGTGAAATTGGCCAAGCTCTACAAAAGTAAAGGTTGCTCTAATTGTACCAATTAATAATAAAATTAAGAAAAAAATTGTAATAGTATGATATAAATACTCTCTGATTTGATAACAATAAAAGAGCCTCATTCTTAACCAAGCCCTGCATCAAGGATTAGCATGATAAGAAAACCTATGCCAAAGCCAAGGCTTGCGAAATCTGAATTTTCCAATTTTTGTGCTGTAGGTAAGATTTCTTCTATTACCACAAAGATCATAGCCCCTGCAGCTAAGCTCATCGCATAAGGTAGAAGGAACTTTGATATATTTATAAGAAATGCACCTAACACAGAAAATATAGGCTCAACTACAGCTGAAATAAAGCCGTAGAAAAAGCTTTGAAAGTTCGAAAGACCAGCTGCTCTAAAGGCTAAACCTAAAGCTAATCCCTCTGGTATGTTTTGAATTCCAATCGCTAAGGCAAGCTCCAGAGTAAGGGATACCCCAACGGCTAATCCCTCTGGTATGTTATGAATGGTAACAGCTAAGAATAAAAGAATACTTTTCTTCAGTGGTATTGCAGGACCCTCCTTTTCTAAAGTAGTCACGCCAGGGTGCAAATGTGGCGTAATAATATCGAGCAACCTAAGGATAGCGACCCCGAGGATAAAACCTAAGCTAAGCTTTAGGGCTGAGACCATTGAACCTTTTCCAAAAATTTCGAGAGAGGGTAAAATCAAAGAAAAAAAGCTTGCTGAGATCATTACACCTCCGGCAAAGCCAAGAGATAGACAAAGAAACTTACGAGGGTTACCCCTTATAAAAAAAATTATGCTTGCGCCTAAACCTGTTAAAAGAAAGGTTAGCAGTCCATAGTATAACGCTTTTTCCATGATGATGAGAACTCTAAGCTAAGACTGATTTGCCGGATTGGAACGCTCTAACACCACTGTAACCGGGCCATCGTTTATCAATTCAACTTCCATGTGGGCTCCAAAAACACCAAGCTTTACCCCTATCCCTTTTTCTTCCATCAAATCCCTTAGCTTAAGAATTAAAGCTTCGGCAATGGTTGGTTCCTCTGCCAAATGAAAACTCGGTCTAGTCCCCTTCTTAAGGATACCGCAAACGGTAAAATTGGATACTATCAAAATTTCTCCAGCTACATCCTTCACATTAAGGTTAAACTTACCAGCCTCGTCGCTAAAGACCCGCAAGCTAACAATCTTATCCGCAAACCAGTTTATTATCCTATCATCATCACCCTTTTCCACGCAAACCAGAACTAATAGTCCTCTATCAATTCTGCTTACCACTCGTCCTTCTACGCGAACCTCTGCCCTTTTAACCCTCTGGATTACAGCCTTCAAACTCCTCTCCCCCTCTTTGTCCTTTGAGTTTGGTGAAATATTCCTCCCATTCCCAAGGGGGTAAACTCTTCTTTTTAGTATTGCATTCCTTACAGGCTGGGACGATATTTTCTCTCGATGAAGTCCCACCAAGGGCAAGGGGTATTTTATGGTCCATAGTTAATTCTTCCCTTGACACTTTGCGTCCACAATAATAGCAAATCCCTTTTTCAAGCTTTCTTCTCCACCAGCGCGTATCTTTAAGCCTTCTTGCTTTTTTCCTCTCAATTTTAATAAACTCCTCTTTAGTAAGATGCTTCATGTGCTTGCCTTTTTTCATAACCTCTCTATCGTGATTATACTAAAAATTATTCTGAGCTTCTTTTACCTTTTCTTCCATTATTTTTACCACCTCTTCAATGCTTAGATTGCTGTTGTCGATAATTATGGCTCCTTCGGGTATGTTAAGGGGAGCAACCTCTCTTGTGGAATCAAGTTCGTCTCTTTTGATAAGCATCTTTTTGGTCTCAAGGACATCAAAGCCTTTTAAATCCTTAGCCCTTCTTTTAGCTCTGACCTCTACATTAGCATCCAAGTAGAATTTAAGGGTTGCCCTTGGGAAAACAACGCTCCCCATGTCTCTACCTTCAGCAACAACTTTCCTCCCCTTAACTAAGTTTCTTAAACATTCATTTACCATTTCCCTAACTACAGGTAATGCAGCAACTTGAGAGACCCATTCTTCTACCTCTTGCTCTCTCAGCTCATCTTTCAAGGGTTTGCCGTTCAAACATAAAGTGGTTCCTTCAGAATTTAGCTTAACTTCAAGATGTTTAAAAATATTTTGGAGAAGTCTTCTTTGTTCCTTTTCTGAGGATAACAGAAACTCGGATACAGATACTTCTGAAGAATTTTTTAAAAGAAAGTAAGTAATGAAGCGGTAAAAAGCTCCTGATTCTAAGAGGTCAAAACCAAGTCGTTTAGCTAAGATCCTCGCCGTTGTGGTCTTCCCTGAGCCTGCCGGTCCATCGATAGTTATGATGAATGAAGCCTTATCCATAGAATTCGAAGCATTATCCATAGGTTTCTGAGACTATCTGACAAGTTATTTTGGGTTTTGTATAACCTTGTATCCGTAAACTTCTATGGCTTTAACAACTTCACTTAGGTCTAAGTCCTCATCTTTAAGAAAGCTTACCTTGCCAGTTGTTAAATCAACAGAAACATCCCTTGTTTTTCCTGTAGAAAGGATAGCCTTTTCAACCCTTCTTACGCAATGCTCACAGGTCATACCATGAACGATCAATTCCACTCTTTCCATTGAATCCCTCCTTGTGTAAGAATAAAGCCCCTATTCTTACTTTAGTCTTGTACTCTATGATACCATCCTTACTCTTTTCTTTTAAAAAATTAAGCACCGCTTTTTCTTTTTCTGATGAAATGTTATATCCCTTTGCCATCAACCTTGTTTTAAACCTCTCCCAAACTCTCTCAAAATTGCTCTTCCTTTCAAAGTATCCCTGATAGAACTTTAAATCCGGAGCCAATCCTTTGGAAAATAGGTAGTTAAAAATTAACACAATACCGGGGGTAGATGCTTTATAGGGCTTTCTAAAAAATCTCTGGGATATCTCTTCCAAAAGTTCGTTTTTTCTTAGCCCAGCCCAATGGACGATGATTAAATGTCTTTTAGTCAGGCTTAAAAATCTATCTATTTGCTCAAGGTCAGAAAGAACGGGGGTCATAGAAACAAACACTGTATCAAAGCTTCTTGTGCTATTAAACTTATACCAATCTTCGCAGATTACTTCTACATTTTTTATACTTAACCTTTCGAGCTTCTTCTTTAATTGTTCAAGCATACCTTGAGAAATATCTATAGCTAAAACTTCTTTAACCCTTTTAGCAAACTCAATGGTATAACTCCCAGTGCCACTACAGACATCTATCACTGAAAAATTAGGGTCTAAAGCCCCTCTTTTTTCCATTTCAGATAAAACATCTTCTTTTAAACTTTTGTAGAACTCAGTTTCTTCAAGCTCGTCGTAATCCTTTGACATAGTATCCCATACATTAGGGGATAAAAAGGGTTTGTGTTTTTTGCTTTCTGATTTAGAAAGATTTAACCAGAATTCTGGCTTAAAAATATCTTCAATCTTCCTTTTTGTCATTTAGCAGTTCCTTTTTATAGATACTATCTAGTATACCGTTTACAAAGGCAGGAGAGTCGTCAGTGCCGTAAAGTTTTGCTAATTCTACAGCCTCATTAATGCTTACAACCTCAGGTATATCAGGACGAAAAAACATTTCAAATATTGCAATACGAAGAATATTTTTATCAGTGCTATTAAGCCTATCAAAAGACCAATTTCTGGTATACTCTTTTATCTTTCTGTCGATAAAATTTCTATTCTTTTCAATTCCTAATACTAAGTCAGAAGCAAAAATGAAAGCTTCTTCTAAGTCTTTTACATCCTTAAAGTAAGAAGCCTCTTCCTCATTGGAAGAGGCTTCAATAAAATGCTTCCTATATTGTGCTAATGCTTCCTTAGCAGAAAGTTTACTCATCTCCATTTGGTATAATACTTGTAGGGCTATTTCTCTACCCTTTCTTCTCATCATAAGCAAATAAGTTTAAACCATTTTTTCTGCTATATAAATTGTTAAGTCTCCCATAAGATGTGTATATGAAGCTAATTCATTATCATACCATCCATAAACTACAACTTGAGTAATTGGGACCTCTATCTGAGAACAAAGTATATCTTTTATTTTTTCTTCAGTAAGTCCTTTACAAGCCTTAAGTAAATCAACCTTAGCTAAAGCTGTCCTCGTATGAGTTTCTCTTCCTTCAATGATAGCGGCTGCCTTTGGATACCCTATGATATCCGTTGAAACATTCTGTTCCATAGAAAAAATCAGATATCCTTTGTATTTAGTTTCAGAGGCTTCCTTATATATACTATTGATTAAATCTTTCGTAATATGATTTTCTAAACTCTCATCTTGAATATTTACAGTTAAAATTATCAAACTTCCGGTGGTTAAAGGAACTCTTACGCTCTCTGCGATGAACCCAATCTTTTGCATCTCAGGAATGACCAAGCCCAAAGCCTCAGCTGCACCAGTAGAGGTAAGAATGATGTTGTTAAAAACACTTCTTGCCCTTCTTAGATCCTTTTCTCCTTCTTTTGGGACCCTGTCAAGAATAGATTGAGAGGAGGTTGTAGCATGAACAGTAACCATGGAAGCAGAGAGTATCCTTTCGGGACCAAAATAATCTAAAAGAGGTTTCATCATGTAAGCTAAGCATGTTGTTGTACAAGATGCGGAGGATATCAGGTGATGCTTCTGAGGATTGTACATCTCTTCGTTTATCCCGTATACGATTGTAATAGCATCTTCAGGAATACCTTTTTCTTTATCCTTGACCTTAAAGGGAGCTGAAATAATCACCTTTTCTGCCCCAGCCTGAAAATGTCCACGAGCTGCACCCTTAGGGTCATCAGGGGAGGCGTTTGGATCCCTAAATTTACCAGTGCAGTCTACTACCAGCTTTACTCCTTCATCTCTCCATTCTATATCCTTAGGATTTCTGTTTTTCATCAAAAACTTCACCTTCACCCCATCAATAACCATCGTGCCCTCTTTCTCATTTAGCTCTTCGATTACCCTGTTAGCTTTATGCCCATACAACCAAACAGGTAACCACCCGTAGGTGCTATCCTTTTCGATGTATTCTGCAAGGTCCTGAAAGGATGTACCTACCGTTCTACCAAGGTTTACCACAATTTCTTTAAAATGCTTACGAGCTATATGGTGCCAAAGGGTTAGCTTACCAATCCTTCCGAGCCCGTTGATACCAAGCTTCATAGGCACCTCCTAAGTGTAAAATTATTTTTTAAACAACTTTGCTTGCAATTTTACCATAATAAACATCCCCTGTCATTCCATTAAGGGTAATCCAATCGTAAAGCTTAATTTCAAATTCTTTGATCTTGGCGACCTTTTTTTCGTCGTCTATTCGAAGGTCTTCACAGCCAACGACGCAAACCTTGCCTAGTCTGTTTGCAACTATAGCCGCATGAGAAGTTTGTCCGCCACGGGCGGTTAACAATCCAGAAACTAAAGAAATTTCTCTTATGTTATCTGGAACAGTATCGTATCGTAATAAAATTAATGGATCCTGAGTAGGCTTTAAATTTTCTATATCTTCTAAGGAAAAAACCACCCGACCGGAGAGAATAGTCCCCGAAACACCAATCCCCTTCCCTATAAGAGGAAGGTTTTTAAGAAAAGAGATTTTAAAATAGGGTATGTATTTCTCTTCCCTTAAGTGTATATCCCTAACTTGAAGGATATACAGGTCCTCTTTTTTCGGACCCTCAAAGGTAAACTCTATTTCTTGATGATCCCATCCCCTTTCATAAACTAAGTAATAGGCAAGATCAAGAAGAGCATTGTATATTTCGGGGAAAGCCTCTTCTAAAGCTTCTCCCTCTCTTCTCTCAAGCTTTTTCTGTTCGATGGATATCGGATAGGCATTAACAAGACCAGATACAATATCCTCTCCTTGGTTGTAAGGTGTATAATCGCCCCAAAGGGCAACACGAGGAAACTTGCCATAAGGTGAGGTGGTAAAAACAACGCCCGTGCCAGAAACAGGCTTTAGGTTACCAAAAATCATCTCCTGGACCAAAATTGCTGTACCCCATTCTTCAGCTATGCCCATAATCTCTCTGTAAAAGGTAGCCTTTTGGAAATACCAGGAATTAAAGATTAATTCGATACACTTAAAAAGCTGCTCCCAAGGGTCATCGATCACAGGGACACCAAATTCCTCAATCTTCTTACGGTAAAGAAAGGCTAACTCTTTCATCTGTTCACCCGAAAATTCGCGCTTCTTTTTGACTTTATATCTCCTCTTATGGTCTCGCATCAAGGAATTGAAAACATCTCGAGGTATACCATTAGCCATAGCCCAGCTTTGAAGAAACCTTCTATAGGTATCCCAGGCAAACCATTCATTTCCACTAATTTTAGCTAAACTTTCCACAATTGTAGGATTAATTCCTACATTGAGGATTGAAGACATCATCCCAGGCATGGAAATTACTGCCCCACTTCTAACGCTTAAAAGCAAAGGATTATCTAAACTACCAAACCGCTTCCCTGTAGAGGTTTCAATATGCTGAATTCCAGCTCTAACCAAACCTTCATATAAAGCCCATATTTGTTTATACTTCTTTAATAAAGGATAGATTCTAAACAATTCCGTTGTTAATACAAATCCATTTGGTATTTTTACTTCAACATTCTCATCAATTGATAATAATAATAAATTATAAGCCTTATTTCCAAGATAAATAGTGTCTGAGGCCTCATTTTTTGATTGATATAAATAACTTATGGATTTATCATGGTCATAGGTTAACAATAAATTTAACTCATCTTTGGTATACAAATTTTTAAGTTTAATTAATGAGTTGTAAATATTTTTAAGAAAATTATCAAGATGCTTAATAACAAAGGATTCCGAAATAATATCTCTTAAAAGAATTTCTAATAGAGAATGAAATGCTTCTTCGGTTTTCTTACCAGTTAAAACTTTTTTATATTTATCAAGCAAATTTTTCTTGTCTAAAACTTCATAAATTAAGGTAAAGTTATTAAAATAGGGATTAATATAATAGGATTTTATTATATGTTGAACACCTTCAAGTAAACCCTTAAAAATATCAAGATATTGATTAAAAGTTAAAGGATAGCTCAACAAAGAATTTTCTAAAATATGTAGATAATGATTAAAACGTTGAGAACTAATTCCATCTACTTCAAGTGCAGTTTTAAATAATTTCATAATGTTCAAAATCTTTTTCATAGTAGACTCTGAAAAGATCTGAAAATTAAACTCTTCAATTAACTTTGCAAATAGAGTGTTTAATAAAGATTCTAATCTAAAACTTAATCCTAAAGCATCAAACTTCGGTTCTGAATAGCGTCCAAAAATGGAGGGAATATCAGCAGCTATATGTCTCTTTTTAATGATATCTTCTTTTTTTGGAAATTTTAAAGGTGAAAGAATGTAATCGTTTTTTAAATGTGATAACCAACTTAAGATGATCTCAATTTGTTCATAAAGTTCTTTCTCTTTTAAGACAGTAGGTAATTCTTCTATGAAATTGAAACCAAGAACAGAAAATTCTCGAACAAATTCTTCTAAATCTGAAAGTGAAAAATAATACTTTTGTTTGATTAACTTATAAAGCTTAAAAAA
>CAZJUD010000123.1:0-4921 GCA_964549125.1 uncultured Caldimicrobium sp. | reverse complement strand
CCTAAGGCCTTTTACTTCTTGTCACCCTAAGGCCTTTCCTTTTCTGTCACCCTGAGGCCGAAAGGCCGAAGGGCCTCTTCTGAGGTCCTTCGGGGCTAACGCCCCTCAGGACGACCCACAAGGGGGCACCCTGAGGCCTTTTCTCTTTGTCTCCCTGAGGCCGAAAGGCCGCAGGGTCTAATTAGATCCTTCGCTTCGCTCAGGATGCCCCCCACCATGTCACTCTGAGGCCGTAAGGCCGAAGGGCCTCCTCAAGCTCCTTTGGCTGCCTGCGATACCTCAAGGTGGATGGATATGCATACAAGAATTTTTGAACAGCCTCAAGGGAGGTATTGACACCTTTCAAAACCAGATTACAATATAAATTGAAATTCAATTTCAATATTAAAGAGTAAGGGGGGAAGGATGACCATCGCCGTGGTAGGAGGACACAACAGATTTAAGTCAGAGCTTGAGTCCTTTTCTAAAGAAAAAGGGATTAGAGTCAAATTTATCGAAAAAAGATGTCCTAAGGCTTCCGAGTGCATCTCAATGGCAGATTATGTCATTGTGCTTACCTGTTGCGTATCACACGACCTTGTTAGTCTGTGCAAAAAGTTGGCTAAAGAGCGATGCATTTTTTGCTCGGCAAAGGGACTTTGCAACCTAAAAAAGACCATCCTTGAATTAAAGCAGTTGAACTCCTAAAATTTTTAAGATAAAATTGATAATGAATTTCAATTAACTAAAAGGGGGCTAACGATGAACGAGGTATTGAATGCCAGTCTAAGGTTTGCGAAGGAGGAGTTGCTCGTTCCACTTGCCCTCTTGAGGGAGGGCGAAGTGGCTATAATTCATTCCTTTCCCGAAGAGTTAACGGGAAAAAACTTTTATCCAACCCAAGGTATGGGTGAATGCTCTGGAAATTGCCTTAGAAGGCATAAAAGGGGACTATGTCAGAGGATTATGTCTATGGGTTTAAAAATTGGGCAGACAGTTGAGATAAAACAAAATCAGCCTGAACAACCCATCCTTATTAAAATCGATGACGCCTATCTTGCCTTAAGTAGGGGCATAGCAAAGAGAATAATTGTGCGCATAAAACCAAATAGTTAGAGGCTCTTTAGGGGTAGTGCAATGGGCATTAAAACAAAAATTTACCCTCTACTCTCTTATCAATTTCTTGAGGTGATGGGTGAGCTGACTGGGGTTTACTGCAATTCATCACCGAAGTTGCCTTGATTTTTTTAACCCAAAAATTGCAAGAGGGGGGTGAAAGAATGATAAAGCTTTCTGAGGCTATGGTAGGGCAAAAGTTAAGGGTAGTTTCTGTAAAAGGGGCTTTTTCAGCAAAAGGGAGATTAAAAGAGATGGGGCTAACCAATGGGGTAGTTCTTGAGGTGGTAAAGGTTGCTCCTTTTGGGGACCCCATCGATGTGTTAGTGAGAGGGTATCATCTTTCCATAAGAAAGAAGGAAGCAGAATTCATTGAAGTGGAGGTGGTATCATGAAGGAGATTAGGATTGCAGTTGTAGGTAACCCGAACACGGGGAAATCAAGCTTGATCAATGCTATCGCTAAAGCAAGGCTTCAAGTGGGGAATTGGCCAGGTGTAACGGTAGAAAAAAAGGAAGCAAAGATTAAACAGAACGGATACATCTTACATTTTATCGACCTACCAGGTGCCTACAGTCTAACTCCTTTTAGTCCTGATGAGAGCATAACCAGAGATTTTCTTTTCACTGAAGACTACGATGTTATTCTCTGCGTAGTTGATACCACCAACCTTGAAAGAAACCTCTACTTTGTGGTTCAACTCACGGAGCTTGAAAAGCCTTTAGTTCTTGCTCTTAACATGTTTGATGAGGTTAAAAAGCTCGGCTACAAGGTCAATGTAGCCCTTTTAGAGGAACTGCTTGGAGTTAAAGCAATACCAACAGTTGCGGTAAAAGGGGAAGGAATAGAAGAATTAAAACAAGCTTTAATTCAGTCTTATGAAAAGGAGCTAATGCCTAAAAAACTCTTCTACGGGGATGAATTAGAACCTTTAATCCAAAGGTTAAGGGTAAGTATTTCTCTTTTGAACCCTGATTTTGCCAGCGAAAGGAAGGTTACTTTAGCCATAGTTTTAAAGGTTTTAGAAGGGGATGAAGAGCTTCTCCAAAAGTTGAACCTTAGGTATGACTTCAAAGATTGTGAAGACACTTTATTACATTTAAAAAAGGTACATGAAATTGAAGTCTCAGATTATTTGTTTGATGTCCGGTATGGATTGGCAGCAGGAATTGCAAGACAGGTTCTTGAACGTCCGGAAATTAGAAGAGAAAGTCTAACGGAAAAAATTGACAAAATCGTTTTGCATAGACTGTTAGGACTTCCCGTATTTTTTATGGTGTTGTGGCTTTCCTTCAAGGTAGTGTTTGATTTAGGAAATCCCTATGTAGATTTCTTAGACAAAGCCATAAATGATGTGTTTAAAAACTGGGTTGTGTATGGACTTGAAAGGTTGGAGGCTGCAGATTGGGTCATTTCCTTCGTTGGTGATGGAATTATCTCTGGTGTTGGATCTGTGTTATCCTTTGTGCCGATCATAGGGATGACCATGGTGATGATTACCTTTCTTGAGTCAAGTGGATACATGGCGAGAGCTGCCTTTCTCATGGATAGAATAATGAGGACCTTCGGGCTACAGGGAAAAGCTTTTATTCCGCTTATCATGGGGGTTGGATGCAATGTCCCTGCAGTTTATGCCTGCAGGACCTTAGAGCATGAACAAGAAAGAAAGCTCACCATGTTTATCATTCCTTTTATGTCATGCTCAGCAAGACTACCAGTCTATGCCCTTTTTGTAAGCCTATTTTTTATCAGACATCAAGCTGAAGTAATTCTCTTCTTGTATGCCTTAGGAATTGCGGTTGCCCTTCTTATAGCTACTATCCTACATAAAGTCTACTTTAAAGGAGTAAGCGCACCTTTCATCATGGAGCTCCCACCTTATCGGTTCCCTACTTTAAAAAATCTTGCCGTTCACAGTTGGCTAAAGCTTAAACATTTCGTAGTTAAAGCTGGAACCTGGATCCTTCTTCTTAACATTATTGTGTGGATATCTTTAAGCCTTCCTTGGAAGCCAGAGACACCTGAAGAATCAGTATTAGGAAAGATTGGGCATGGGTTAGCCCCGGTGTTTAAGCCACTTGGTTTTGATGATTGGGCAGCAACTGCAAGTCTTTTAGCAGGCTTCACAGCAAAGGAGATCATCGTTTCAACCATGGCTCAGATTTACGCCGCAAGTATAGAGGAGGATAAAAGTGTTGAGCCTTCGTTTAAAGAGGATGTTCTAAATTTATGGGAAGCCTTTGTCGACAAATCTAAAGAAGCGATCCTTAACCTAACCTCAACCTTTGGGTTTACCTCCCTTTCTTTTGAAGTCCCTGAAGAAGGCTCAGGCTTAGCTTCTAAACTATCAAAAGGATTTACTCAAGCTAATGCTTTAGCCTTTTTGGTTTTTGTGCTGTTATACTATCCTTGTATGGCTTATGCAGCCACAGTAAAAGCGGAAAGCGGTTCCTTAAAGTTTGTACTACAAATAATGGGAATTTCGCTAATTACTGCATACATTATTTCATTTATCGTATATCAAATAGCTAAATTTTTAATATAGTTGCTACGATGACATTTTTAGGTAAAATTATTTAAAAAATTAAAGGAGGTGGGCATGGTCAAGAAACTTCTTGGTTGGAGTGCTATAGGTGTTACTTTGGTTGGGCTACCCCTTCCAGCTAAGGCTTTAGAGGTTAATGAAAAGCTTTCTATTGAGGCTACTGTTACCGGTGTTTATCAATGGCTTAGAGAGGATAAAGGCAATTTTCGCAACGAAGAGAAAGGTTCAGTTGCTCTTGATGCAACTATAAGCTTTAAACCAACTGAAGTTGACGAGTTTTCAGCAAGGGCAAGCCTTGCGAAAGGGAATGGGCTTAAAAAGGTGTCGCCATTTGTGCTTAGTCCTAATGCCGATGACTTAAGGGATGACCTACACAACATAAACAACCGTTCAAGGGACCACCTTCTTGAGCTTTGGTATGCAAGGACTTTTACCTTACCAGCCAACTCGACGCTTAAGGCAACAATCGGGATCATTGACGGAACAGCCTTTATCGACCAGAATCGTTTTGCAAACGATGAGCTTACTCAATTTCTAAACGAAGCCTTCGTCAACAATCCTTTGGCAAACCTCGTAAGCTATGACTACGGCGCTTCGCTGGAATTCGAAAAGGGTCCTGTTGGTATAACCCTTCTTGGAATGACGAGCAAAACTGAGGAGCATGATGACCCAAGGTTTGACAAAAAGAGCTATAACTACTACTCTGCCCAGATTGCCTATAGGGTTGAAACTCCCTTAGGTGAGGGAAACTATCGCCTCTACGGCTTCACCACTAACAAACGCTTCCCGGACTGGAAGGCTGAAAAGAAAAAGGCTTTAAAGGGGTTTGGGATGTCTCTTGATCAGGACCTGATAAAGGATAGGCTTGGTTTGTTTGCAAGGTTTGGCTTCCAGGACGATGACGCTGAGATAGACTACAAAAGCATGTATTCTTTAGGTCTAACCTATAAGTTTTGTCTTCTTGGCAAGAAAGATTTTACCCTTGGGGCAGGATATGCCTTCTTAAAGGCTCCTTCTAAGAATGAGGAGCTAAAGCACACAAAGGTTTTTGAGACCTATCTTTCTATACCCATTTACGAGAAGGAAAAGCTTTTTACCTCTCATCTTACCCTTGACTGGCAGTGGATGAAGGACAAGTTTAAGGAAGAGGATAAAAAGGATTCCTCAGGGCATATCTTTGGTTTGAGGCTAAATGTAGCTTTTTAGTAGGGTTAACATATCAAAGAGGCCCCTTGGGCAGACCCTTTGGGGCTCCCTAATTTATCTTTCCAAGGGATAGTG
>CAZJUD010000122.1:0-3550 GCA_964549125.1 uncultured Caldimicrobium sp. | reverse complement strand
AAGGATACCAAAAGCGGAGATGTTTGTTCAGATGGTTCCTTCTCTTCATAGATGGAGGGTTCGGTTTGAGGAAATAACGGATGAGAGGGAAGGGTTGGGAAAGATAACACCATGACATTCGGTGTGTCATGCAGTTGAAATGTAGAGGTGAAGCCCCTCGTTTAAGCACAGGGTGATAGAAACGGGCTTAGCAAAGCAGGACACATCTCTGTAGTGTCTCATAAAAAAGCAAAAAAAACATTTTGGCAAGACGGGCAAGCACTTGCCACTATATAATCTTCCTAAATCTTCAGGGCACAACAGGTGTATTTTAACTATAGCAATAAGATGGGAACAAAACTTTTCAGAAAAAAGCAGGTTCCTAAGAAAAGTTTATTCAAGTTTAGAGAGTTTAACAAAAATTTAATAAAAATTTAAAGAAATTTTTGAGTATGTATCGTTATAATGGTAAGCGAATAGACGGTTTCAAGAAAACTTTAAAAGGAGGTGGCTTTATGGATAAAAGGGTTTTAAAATTTGGAGTTGCCGGGGTTTTAAGTGGTCTTGGTTTGATTACAGCCTTTTCAACGGCAGAATCGGCTAAGAAGGCTGAAGCGAAGCCCAAGGAGGTTGCACCTGTTCAAACCTGTTACGGCTGCCACGGTGAGATTAAGGATTTCCATGTGAGGGGTAAGCACAAAGGGGTTAACTGTGGTGTCTGTCATGGGGACCTTAACGCTCACATGAGTAATCCTATGGAAAAAAAGCCTATCACTCGTCTTGAGCATGCTGTGTGCGGTCAGTGTCATAAGGACCAGTATGAAAGTTTTGTCTCTGTTAACCTACAATCTCCTCCCAAGATTGAGAAGGCAACTTCAACCAGTAGGTCTCCTCTTTTTGACAATCTTATGAGACCACATGGATTTACCAGAGAACATGCTGAACCAAGAAGCCACATCTTTGCTTTGGTAGACCATTTGCTTGTTGACAGGGCTTATGGTGGAAGGTTTCAGCTCAAGGACTGGTCAAAGATTGCTGATGCCAAGGCTGCTGAGAAAAGCGCCTGGGAAGTTCTCGTAGATAAGGAACCAGCTACTGGCGACCAAAAGGTCTTTCCACCTTATTCAAAAAGGACAGCCGCAACCGCAGCTAACCCCGTATGTCTCCAGTGTAAGACAACTGATTACATCCTTAAATGGGCTTACATGGGGGATAAGCATCCCAAGGCTAAGTGGGATAGGACTTCTAAGGTTGTAGAGATGGCAAGAGACGCTCATAGAGCCTTTGCTTGCGTGCACTGTCATGATCCTCACAGTGCAGAACCTCGAGTGGTAAGAGATGCTTTGATCCAGGCTGTGGTTGACAGAGGAAAGGGAACCTATCCATACGACCCTGAAAAGAGTAAGCAGATCACTATGACAAAGGTTGTTTTTAGAGATTTTAGGGCTATCGGTATCCTGAACAAGCCAGATTCCACCCTGAGGTGTGCTCAGTGCCATGTGGAGTATAACTGTAACCCCGGGATTGATTTAAAGACTGGAGAAAAAGTATCGATGTCAGACAGAAGGACAAATCTATTTCCTTGGGTTAATGTCCTTGATTATTCAAAATTCATGACTGAGGTAGCAAGCTTTGCAGATTTTAAGCATGAGGTAACAAAGGCTCCTCTGTTTAAACTTCAGCATCCTGAAGTTGAGACCTTCTGGAATAGCAAACATGAGAGGGCAGGGTTGACCTGTGCCGATTGCCACATGCCTAAGGTGAAGAACAAGGAAGGAAAGACCTACACCTTCCATGGACAAAGGAGCGTAAAGTATGTTCCCGGAAGGACAGCTGTTTGCGTCAATTGTCACAGCAATTGGACGCCAGAGCAGGCTGAATACGTGATCCAAGGAATCCAGAACTACATTCGTGGTAAGATGAGGAAGGCTGAGTTCTGGATCTCTAAGCTTGTAGATACCTATCGCCTTGCGGAAGCAGTTGGAGTATCTGAGGAGGTTTTAGCAAAGGCAAGGGAAGCTCACAGTAAGGCACATCCATACTGGGAGTGGTGGACAGCTGAAAACTCTGACGGCTTCCACAATCCTGAATTAGCTATTAAGTCCCTGAACATGGCTATTCAGACTGCCGTTGACGCCGTTATCCTCCTTGAAAAGGCTATTAAAGAGAAGCAATCTCAAGCAAAGAAGTAATGATTTAGATTAAGGGGGCCTTTAGCCCCCTTTTTTAATTTAAAATTAAGGGGGTTAGAGATGAAAAGTTTATTAAAATATGTCATTCTGTTTATGGGATTAATAATCTTTACTGTATGTACATCAGCACTTGAGGCCAAAGAAAGCAAGAAAGCAAAAGCTAAGAAGCATCCTCAAATTGAGACAGAAATGATAACCGAAGACCCTTTAGTCTGTTTTAGTTGTCATCAAAATCAAACCAAGGAATGGGAGGGAAGCGGTCACGGCTTGAACCAAGTGCGTTGTTTTGTATGCCATGGTGACCTTGAGAAGCGCTTTGAACCTATGCCTTCACCTGAAAACTGTGTCATGTGTCATGCTGAAAAGCTTGAAGACCTAAAGAAGTCAAAGCTTAAGACTTGCTTTCAGTGTCATAATGGTCACACTCTTGAAGCAAAGCCAGGAAGTAAAAACATACATTTAAAATAAGAAAAAGGGGGGTGTTTAAGATGAAGTGTGATAGAAGAGAATTTTTGAAGTGGAGTGCCCTACTTAGCGCAGCAAGCGTAGTAGGATTAGACCTTGAGGTACCTTCAGCCTTTTCAGCCGAGACCCCTGATAGATGGGTTAAGAGCGTATGTAGATACTGTGGTGCTGGTTGTGGTTTATACATTGGGGTAAAGGGGGATAAGGTTGTTGCGGTAAAAGGAGATGATAAGAACTGGAATAGAGGGTATCTCTGTGTGAAGGGAAGTTATCTTCCAAAGATCCTCTACGCCCCAGACCGGTTAAAATATCCCATGGTAAAGGAAAAAGGGCAATGGAAGCGCATCTCTTGGGATGAAGCCATGAACCTAATGGTCTCAAAGTTTGCCGAAGCTATTAAAAAGTATGGTCCGCATGCTGTAGGGTTTTATGGGTCGGGGCAGTCCTATTCTGAAGAATCCTATTTAGCAAACAAACTCTTCAAAGGTGCCCTCGGCACGAACAACATCGACGGAAACCCAAGGCTTTGCATGGCTTCAGCGGCGGTAGGGTATGTCACAAGCTTTGGTAAAGACGAGCCCATGGGTTGCTATGATGACATCTATCATGCTGATTGCTTCTTCATTATCGGTTCCAACATGAGTGAAGCCCATCCTGTTATCTTTCGTTTAGTCATGGAGCAGAAAAAAAAGAAAAATGTGAAGATCATCGTTGCCGACCCACGAAAGACCCTTACTGCAAGGAACGCAGACCTCTATCTTGATTTTATTCCTGGAACGGACCTTTTCATTCTTAACGCCATGGCTCATGTTATTATCAAGGAGAAACTCTACAATAAAGATTTTATTGATAAGCATGTAGTTTTCAAAAAAGCAACCCCTGACGGTAAAATTGAAAAGGTTACTTTTGAAGAC
>CAZJUD010000121.1:0-15334 GCA_964549125.1 uncultured Caldimicrobium sp. | reverse complement strand
AATGACAAATGAAGATAGAGAAGTTTTCGTATCTAATATCGCTGATTATGCATCCTCTAATATTTCAGATATCTATTTTCGTTAAAATGTTAATCTTTAAATTTATTTAAATGCGGGAGGAGGGATTTGAACCCTCACGGGGAAAATCCCCACCGGATCCTAAGTCCGGAGCGTCTACCATTCCGCCACTCCCGCTTATTACAAATAATAGAACGAAAACTAAATCTCTTCAATAGGCTGTTTATTATTTTGAAATAAGGTTCTTCACCGAGGTCCTTTGGCTAACCCCTCAGGCTGATATCTTAAGCATGGCAAAATTGCTTGCAAGAATTTTGGGAGAGGCCTCCACCTCTCTTGACGGATGAAAATTATTGGTTAAATTTTAAATAAGCTTGGGCCGTTAGCTCAAACGGTAGAGCAATGGACTCTTAATCCATAGGTTGGAGGTTCGAGTCCTCCACGGCCCATCTTTTGTTAAATCCTCTGAAACAAATTCTAATTCACCTCCTCGTTTCCCCCTAATTAAAGACAAGGACTTTGAGCCCAAAAATAGTTCTTGAGGCTATTCAAAAAATCCTTGCCCCCCTTCAGTCCTTCGCAAAGCAAAGGATCTCAGGGTGTCCTTCGGGGCTAACGTCCCAGGGTATAACAAGTAAGGGAAGGTTCTTCTTTTGCTAACTCTAACCCAAGATGGCAAGGTTTACTTGAAGGAAATTTGGAAAAGCCTCAGTGATAAAATGAAGATTCTTCGTAAAAGGTCTCGATTACAAAGAGATTATGCGCCCCCGGAGGGACTCGAACCCCCAACCTGCGGATTAGAAGTCCGCTGCTCTATCCTGTTGAGCTACAGGGGCTTTTATATAAAAATTATAACCAAACTCCCGTTTTTGACAAGACCTTAGAATGGTTTATAATCATCGTCATGGTTGACTTACTGTTTAATGAATTCTTCTCTGAGCTCCCAGAGGAAAGGTTCGCAGAGCTTTTTAAAGAGGGCTATCCTTGGGAACCTCTAAAGGTTTTAAAGGATTTTCTTTTTGATACCCTGCCAGAGCTACCCAAAGACTTCCCAGTGGAAACCCCCTTGCGAGAAGACCTGTTTCTTACCCTTGAAGGCGAAGTCATCCCGGTGAGTGAGCTTACCTTTATTAATGGCGAATATTTTTTTAAAGGTGAAAGGGTATTAGGAGCGCTGATAAAGGCTGGAGCCTATTTTTCAGGGAGAAAGTTTTATCTTGGGAATTCAGCTATAGTTGAACCCTTTGCTTACCTAAAAGAGCCAGTTTACGTTGGAGATCAGGCTGAGATTAGACATGCAGCCTATTTAAGGGGTAGTGTTTATGTCTCTTCTAAGGCAGTCATCGGGCATACTACCGAGGTTAAGAATAGCATCTTTTTCCCTCAAGCAAAGGCAGCCCATTTTGCCTATGTAGGCGATTCCATACTTGGAAGGGACGTCAACCTTGGAGCCGGAACAAAGCTTGCCAATCTTAAATTTCATAAAAGGGAGATAACTATTGAGATTGAGGGAAGGGTATACAAAACCGGGCTAAAGAAGTTTGGAGCCATTCTTGGGGACAGAGTGCAAACGGGGTGTAATGCCGTTTTACAGCCCGGAACCCTTGTAGGGCAGGGTTCTTTTATCTTTCCGGGAGTTGTGGCAGGACCTGGTTTTATTCCTAAGGGGAGCAAAATCAAAAAATAACAAAAGGGGAGGCTCGAATGTTTAACTTCAAGAAAATGCTGATGCTTGGTTTTACTTCATTGTCTTTGGTAGTAGTACGCAGTTTGAATAAGGGTAGCCTTGCTTCGGATGAGGGGATATTGGCTAAGGTTGGCAATCATACTCTTTCGGCAAATGACGTTCGAGTAGTTATGGAGACAGACCCTCAGATAAAAGAGCTAATAAGACAAAAACCGGAGCTTAAAGGACAGATAGAGAGGCTTGTCGTCGACAGATGGCTAAACATAACGCTCCTATATATTTACGCTAAGGAAAAGGGGCTTGACAAAGACCCGCTTATTGAGAAGAAGCTTTCTGAGATGGAAAAGTATCTGCTTGCTGAGGAGGTGTTACAAAGAGAACTTTCAACCGTCAAGCCAACCGAAGAGGAGCTAAAAAAATTTTACGAAAAGAACAAAGAACTTTATACCGAACCTGAGGGTTTAAAGCTTAAACATATACTTGTATATGTGCCAGAAAAGGCAGATAAACAAACGAAGGAGAAGGCTTTAGCCAGGGCAAAGAAAATTCGTGAGGAATTAAAGAGGGGGGTAAAGTTTGAGGAGCTTGCAAAGAAGTATTCAGACGACACTGCCTCAAGGGAAAAGGGTGGAGATATAGGGGTTCTTCGCAAAGGGATGACGGTTCCTGAGTTTGAGAAAAAGATCTTTTCTTTAAAAGAGGGAAGCATCAGCGATCCCATTGAGTCTCCTTACGGCTATCACATCGTCAAGGTAGAAAAAAGGATCCCCCCAAAGTTAAAATCCTTTGAAGAGGTTAAAGAACAGGTCCAGGATGATTATATTAAGGAAAAAGAGAGGGAGATAATAAGCAAGCTTCTCGAAGAGTTGAGAAGTAAATATCAGCCTAAGGTTTTTCTTGAAGGGGGAAGGGGTGCAGAATTTAAGTAAAGAGAAGCTTTGCTACTACTATTTTTCTTATCCGGATAAGGTTTTATTTCTTGATATAGAAACTGAAGGGCTCTCAAAGGAGAGAAACGACATTACGGTAATTGGGACTTACCATCAGGGAGCATATCGCCCTTTCATTAAAGGGTTAAATTTACATCGTGCTTTTGAGTTCCTCTCAGGAATCCCTATTTGGGTTACCTTTAACGGAGAAAACTTTGACATACCTTTTATCAAAGCGAAGTTCCCTGAGCTATCAACGCCCCATCTTCATATAGACCTCTTTCAGTTAACCGGAGCTATAGGCTTAAGGGGAGGGCTAAAAAAGGTCGAAAAGGCTTTAGGGATAATTCGTAAGACAGAAGGGATGAACGGCTACGATGCCGTTAAACTTTGGCGTAGATGGGAGGACTTTAAAGATAAGTCAGCCCTTAGGACGCTTATCCTTTACAATAGAGAGGACGTTGTAAACTTAAAGAAAATTATGGAGCATGTGGGTAGGTTGATACTGAAGGAGGCTAAAAAAAGCTTTTTATGGAGAATGAAGCAAGAGGGCATGGAGGGACTATAAGATGAGGGGAGGGTTTCATCGGTATAAGCTTGCCTTTTTAATTCTTTTCGTGTTTGCCCTTGGGCTTTTTGCTCGGGAGGTATGGGAAAGGTTTCATCCTTTACGTCTTCCTAATCTTATCGCCGAGGATGGTAAGCGGGCAACCAGTGAAGCCCTTCAGTTGGCTCAGAAGATATCTCAAGCTTTCTCTGAGATTGCAGAGAGGTCTTCGCCTGCGGTTGTTTATATCGAGACGGAAAGGGTGGTTTCACGTAGACAAGTACCTTTTGATCTCTTTGATGATGAGTTTTTTAGGCATTTCTTTTCCCCGCCAAGGTATCGTGAAAGAGGGGCTGGGTCAGGTTTTATCATTTCCAAGGAAGGCTACATCGTCACCAACAATCACGTGATCGAGGGAGCCCAAAAGATAAGGGTAAAGCTTGCCGATGGTAGGACCTTTAAGGCTGAGGTGGTCGGGAAGGACCCCTTTTCAGACATTGCCCTTCTTAAGATACCTGCTGGGGATCTTCCAGTTCTACCCTTAGGTGATTCAAATCTTTTACGGGTTGGTGAATGGGTAATCGCCATCGGTAACCCCTTCGGACTTACACACACAGTCACCGTAGGAGTGGTTAGCGCCAAGGGACGTTCAGGTATAGGTATTACCGATGTAGAAGATTTTATTCAAACCGATGCCGCTATAAACCCTGGAAACTCAGGTGGACCCCTCTTGAACCTTAGGGGAGAAGTTATTGGTGTAAACTCGGCTATTTTTACTCGTTCCGGTGGTTATATGGGGATCGGCTTTGCTATTCCCATAAATTTGGTAAAGAATGTGGTAGAACAGCTAAAGACCAAGGGTAAGGTAGAAAGAGGTTGGCTTGGTGTAGTGATCCAAGACTTGACTCCAGACCTGGCAAAAGAACTTGGAATTAAAGCCACAGAGGGTGTTTTGATCACCGAGGTGGTTGAAGATTCTCCAGCGAAGAAAGCAGGCCTTAGGGAGAACGATGTCATCATTTCCTTCAACGGAAGGCCTGTTAAAAATGCCTCGGAGCTTAGAAGTTTAGTGCTTCAGACTAAACCTGGGACAACGGTTGAGCTTGAAATCTTAAGAGGCTCGGAGAGAAAGATTGTTAAGGTTCAGATTGAGGCACCTAAAAAGGGGATGCTCACAAGCAAGGCTGAAATTCAAGAATTGCAAGCTTTTTTAGAGGAGCTTGGACTAAACGTGGCTCACCTAAGCCCAGACCTAAGGAGAAGGTTTGGCATCCCAGAAAATGTAAAGGTGGTGCTCATAATTGAGGTTTATCCAGAAAGCCCTGCTGATTATGCAGGCTTAACCCCTGGAATGGTAATAGATGAAGTAAACAAAAAAAGAGTGAATAATCTTGCTGATTTTTATGAGGCTCTAAAACCATCCTTAGACAAGAAAAGGGTCCTTTTGGGAATAAGGACTCCTCGAGGGAGGTTTTATACCACCCTTTCTCTTGAGTAGAGACATGATGTTAAAAAAACTTCTCTTAGCTTTAGTTTTTTTGTTGCTTTTTGGGGTAAAAATTCTTAAAGCCGAGGTAATAAACAAGATTGTTGCTGTGGTGGGGAGCGAGATTTTGACCCTGTATGAGCTTGATAAGCTTGCCCAACCACTGTATCAGCAATTACTAAATCAAAACTTATCCTTAGAAGAAAAGGAGAGGCTTAAAGCACAGATAAGAAAAGAGGTTCTTGAGAGATGGATTGAGGATACAGTTATTGGACTTGAGGCAAAAAGGCATAAGATTACTGTTTCAGATGAAGAATTTAATCGTTTTTACCAGGCAGATGTTAAGCGCTTTGGAGGGGAAGAGGGGCTTAAGGAAGAGCTTGCTAAAGAGGGTAAGACCTTAGAGGAATACAAGAAAAACCTTAGAGAACAACTTACCAAAATTAAGTTTGTTCAGATCATGGTTGGTTCAAAGATCGCCATTCCAGAAGAGGAATTAAAGAGGCTTTATCAGGAAAAGATTAAAAACTTTGACCCATCTGCCAAGTATGAGCTTGAGGTCCTTATCGTTAAGGATGAGGGAGTGCTTCCTGACGTTGAAGGTTTGTTAAAAAGGGGTGAAGGACTGAGAGAGGTTGCCTCAAGCTATCCAGATAAGGTTTCTTATGTTAAGGAGACCTTTAAAGAAGAGGAGTTAGACAAGGAGCTTCTTTCCCTCTTAAAAGATATGACCCCAGGTAGCTACACTTCCCCCCTCAAAAGGGGAGAGGGTTACCATATCGTTAAGCTTGTCAAAAAGCATACGGGTGAACCACCGAAGTTCGAAGAGATTAGGGATGCTCTTTATGAGGAGCTTTTCAATCAAAGGGCTAAAGAATATCTTGAGCGCTGGATAAAGGAGCTAAAGGAGACAAGGTTTGTGAAGATATATCTTTAAGCATTTAAGCGGTACTTTGAAGCTTAAGAGTTATCCTGCTATAGTCCTCTCAGTTGAGCCTGTCTCTGAAATAGACCTAAAGGTAGATTTTTTGACGCCTGCTGGTAAGGTATTAGCGGTTGCCAAAGGTGGAAGAAAGAGCAAAAGGCGATTTTTAAACCTTTTTTCTGAGCTTAACATCTTAAGGGTTAATTTAAGAAAAAGTTCAAGGACCATCTTTCCCATTATAGACTCTGCAGACCTCATTTATCAAGTAAAAAGTCCTTGGTTTGACCGGCAAAAGTTTGAATTCTTTAGCTATTTAGCAGAGCTTTTAAGCTATCTTGGTAAGGGGCTACTTGAGGAAGGGATATTTAGCTTTTGGGTCTCTTTTATCAAAATGGCTGACAACAATCCTCTTTCCGAACGGCTGATCTTCCTCCTTGAAGCAAAGGTTCTAAAGCATCTTGGCTATGCTCCCCTAATGGATGAATGCGTAAAATGTGGAAACCGACCTAAAAGGGTCTTCTATTTTTCTGTAGAGCGAGGTGGAATTCTGTGTCTTCACTGCCGGGACGACCGTTCAATCCCCCTTTCTCTTGCTGAGGTTGAATGCCTAAGGAATTACCATCTTTTAAAAGACCCAAAGGGGGTTTTTGGTCTCCCACATCCTTCTTCTAAGTTGTTAAGGCTTGTTCGGCAATTTTTGATTTACTATTTAGGGTTAGATTTAAAACCATCTTGTCAAGGTATTTAAACAAAAATATAATAGGAGTAGCATGCTAAGCTATCTCTATCAGCGTTTTACACCCTATGAATGGCTCCTTACAAACCGTAAAGGAGGCTATGCCCTTGGAACGGCCTTTCTTACTAATGTTAGAAAGTACCACGGCTTGCTCATCGCAGGTGATGGTAAGGGTAAAAGATACCATCTATTAGCTTGCCTTGAAGAGGTTGTCACCTTCCCTTCCGGCTTAAGCTATCAGCTTGACACAAACTTCTACAGAGATGTGGTTTACCCTCAGGGTTACCAGTTCATTAAAGAATATTTTTATCTCCCTTATCCGGTTTTTTATATTTACTGTCCAAAGACTGAGGCTGGTGTTTTTCTGATAAAAAGTCTCAGATTTCACAGGGATAAAAACATTCTTCTTTTAACCTATGAAAATATTAGCTCCTATCCCTTTAAGCTTCTTCTTAGACCAAGGCTCACCTTTAGGGACCATCACTATTTAACCTTTGCTAACTCTTGGGACTGGTTTGAAGAGGAAATTTCTTCTAACTTTGCCTTTATCGCAAAGGATAGCCTTGCCCTATTTTGCTACTCAAACAAAGATGGTTTTATCAAAGACCCAATCTTTTACTATGGCGTTTACTATCCCCTTGAGGAGATGAGGGGCTATCCTTCCTATGAGGACCATTTTTCACCCTTTAGGATTGAGGTTGAGCTAAATCCTGGGGAGAAGTTAAACCTTTTCTTTTCTGACGAACCCCTAAAGGACCTACAAGAAACTTTAGAAGAGATTACCGCACGGTATGAAGGGACACCTAAAATAGCTCCTACAAAGCCCCAATTTGAAGATAAGGATGTACTTCCCCTACTTAACCAGATGGTTAAGGCTTTTCTCCTTAGAGATAATGTTTGTGCTGGCTATCCCTGGTTTTATGCCTGGGGGAGGGATACTTTTATCGGTCTTCCAGCCCTGTTTTATGACCCTGACGCTATAGACACTTGCTATCAAATATTTGACACCTACGGAAAATACATACAAGGCGGATTGGTTCCAAATTTAATAGGTGATTTGGCTCCGGTCAATTACAATTCTGTTGACGCAAGCCTTTGGTTTGGGATAAGGATATTTGAGTATCTTGATAAGTTCCGTGAGGATCACTGGCATCGCATCGGGTTTAAAGAGTTAGAGGATAGGAAGACAAAGCTACTTTCTTTAGTGGAGGAAGTGATAAGAGGATATCTTTTTTCCTCCGAACATCCCTTTTTTGTTGACCCTGAGGATGGGCTAATTTGCATTCCTGAAAGCTCTGGGAGGGCATTCACATGGATGGATGTCTTGCTTGATGGCAAACCCCTTACGCCAAGGTATGAAAAACCAATAGAAGTTCAATTCCTATGGTATAACCTTCTAATGCTTGCCAAAGATAGATTACCTAAGGAGAAAGTGGAAGAGCTTGGAATACTCGGTTTGGTTGAAAAGATCCCTCAAAGTTTAAGAAAGTATTACAATGGTGAGCTTTTTGCGGATACCCTGTATAGGGGAGAGCCGGTGTATGAAGTTCGACCAAACTTTGTTATAGCTTTAAGCCTACCATATGTGCCCTTTGAAAGGGATGAACTTTTGAGGGCAGTTGAAATTGTAAGAAGAGAGCTTCTTACTCCTTATGGATTAAGGTCTTTGTCTCCGAGGCATCCTCATTTTAAGAGAAAATACTTTGGTTCTCAGTATCAAAGAGACCTTGCTTATCACAACGGAACTGTTTGGGTTTGGCTTATCTATCCTTATGCCCTTCTTTTGAAAAAGGTCTTGACAAGGGAAGAGTATCTTGCAGAGGTAAGATTGCTCATATATCCTTTTATACAACTTTTGAAGACTGGGAAGCTTTCAAGCATCCCTGAGCTTTACGACGGGGACCAGCCTTATTATCCTAAGGGGGCGCCAGCTCAGTTTTGGTCAACCGCTGCGGTGTATCTTTTGGCAAGAGAAATTTTTTCTTAATGGGGGGGCTTATGCGTGTTTTGATGCTCACTTGGGAGTATCCGCCTTTTATCGTAGGTGGACTTGGGATGGCTTGCTACGGGCTGTTTAGGGGTCTTGCCAGTCTTGGAGTCACTGTGGATTTCATCCTTCCCGTCAAAGAGGACGTATATTTTGAAATAAAAAGTTCAGAAGAGGCAGACCATCCACGAATCAAAAGCGAAAACGGAGAAGAAGCCAGAGAACAAAAAAAGCCCCTTGAATTTTTTGAGGTTATCTATCAGCTTCCTGAAGAGGGAGCCTACGCAAGCCTTAAAGATTTTATCGCTGAGGTTTGTAAGTGCTTGGGTGTTCCTCCAAAAAAGCCCGAGTTTCAAGTCCCTGAGGAAGTGATTGGACGGCTAAAGGGGCTTCTTTTCCAAGGGAACCACATGGTCTCTAAGGTTTCGATTTACACGGAAAAGGTTTTAAGAATAGCGCAAAAATTAAACTTTGACCTTATTCATGCTCATGATTGGCTTACCTATCCTGCTGGACTTTTGCTAAAAAAACATTTTAACAAGCCTCTTGTTAGCCACATCCATGCCACGGAGTTTGATAGAGCCCTTGGTTTTGGGCATCCCATCATTCATGAAATAGAGTTTTTGGGCTTAAACTATGCAGATAGAGTGGTCGCTGTGTCTCGTTACACAGCAAACATCATTAAAGAACATTACTTTGTGCCAGAGGAGAAGGTCCGGGTTGTCTACAACGCTTATTACGCGGAAACCAAATCTCCTCAAAAGATTAAAAAATTCAAAGAACCGGTTGTGCTGTTTCTCGGTAGGCTAACCCCTCAGAAGGGACCTACCATCTTTTTAGAGCTTGCTAAAAAGGTTCTTGAGCGAACAAAAAAGGTAAGGTTTTTAGTTGCTGGGGCAGGGGAGATGGAAAGGGAGCTTATGCTCTGGGCAAGTTCGCTTGGTTATGGTGCTCATATAATGTTTACCGGCTTTCTTAAGAGGGCAGAAGTTGAAAGGGCGCTTAGCATGGCAGACATTGTTATCATGCCCTCTCCCTCTGAACCCTTTGGTATAGTTGCCCTTGAAGCTATGCATTTTGGCTGTGCCTTGATCCTCTCGAAGCAATCGGGGGCTTCAGAAATAGTTAGCAGCGCTTTTGTTGTTGATTATTGGGATGTGGATAAAATGGTGGATATTGTGCTTGAGCTTATCAACAACCCAGAGCTTTTGAAGGCAAAGCAAGAGGAGGCAAGAAGGGAAGTCCAGACCCTTAGGTGGGAAGATAGGGCAAAGGAAGTTTTAGAGATTTATCGGGAACTCCTTTCATGAAGGTTTATATCATCTTCTATTTTCAAGTACATCAGCCCTTTCGCATCGCTCCTTACAGCTTTTTTGATATCGGAACGGGTAAAAGCTACTTTGACGAAGATCTAAACAGAGCAGTTTTTAACAAGGTGTCAGATAGATGCTACATACCAGCAAACAATCTTTTTAAAGAGTTGATCTTAGAGAGCGATGGGCGGTTTAAAATTTCCTTTAGTCTTACTGGGACTTTTATTGAGCAGGCAAAGCTTTACAGACCGGATGTTTACCAAAGCTTTGTTGACCTTTGGCAGACGGGAGGAGTTGAGCTCCTTTCCGAGACCTATTACCATTCGCTGGCAAGCATCTTTGACTTGGAAGAATTTGTGGAGCAGGTTGATGAACACATAAAACTAATGAAGCGTGAATTTGGACATGAGCCCACCGTTTTTCGCAACACCGAGCTCATCTACTTTGATAAGCTTAGCGATGTTCTTATCAACTTCCCGAGCCTTCAGACCATTCTTATTGAGGGTGCTGATAGGATCTTAATGGGGGAATTACCCCTTTATCCTCGCTGGTCGTCAAACCATGCTCATCTCCTTCTTTTGAAGCACTACAAGCTTTCAGATGATATTGCTTTTAGGTTTTCAGACCGTTCATGGCCAGAGTGGCCTTTGACAGTAGAAAAATATGTGCGATGGGTAAGGGACCTATCTCTTGTTGAGAAGCATGGCAGGAACCTTTACCTTGGTCTCTTTATGGATTATGAAACCTTTGGAGAGCATCAATGGGCAGAAAGCGGAATATTTGAATTTATGCGACACCTGATAAGGGAGCTCCTTAAAGAGCCTCAGATAGATTTTCTCTTTCCCTCTGAGGTCCTAAAGACTTTAAACTTCGTCCCTAAGGCCCTTTCTGTGCCCACTCCAACCTCATGGGCTGACACGGAGCGTGACCTTTCAGCCTGGCTCTCAAATCCCTTGCAATGGAACGCCATGAAGAGCATTTTTGAGCTACTCCGTTTAGCTAAGGAAAAAGGTAGATGGGACTTGATTCCAACGATAAGAAAGCTTACTACCTCTGACCATTTTTATTATATGTGTATAAAATACTTTCAGGATGGAGACGTGCACAAGTATTTTTCCCCCTATCCTTCACCTGAGGTTGCTTATAGATATTTTTTAAATATAATTGCCGACCTTGAAGAACAGCTTGAAGATTAAACCGGAGGAATCAGATGGAATTTAAAAAGTTTTTCGTCTTTCCAAAGTTTCCTGAACCAATAGAAAAACTTGTAACCATCTCTTACAATCTTTGGTTTACCTGGGATTTTGATGCCTTAAACATTTTCTATCAAATAGATGCTGACCTCTTTAGAAGGGTTAAGCATAATCCTATAAAGTTTATTCATTATCTACCCAAGGAAAAGATAAGAGAGCTGATTGAGGATAAACGATTTTTGCTTCAGCTTCAAGACATCTGGGAAAGGTTTGAGGACTATAAATCGAGAAGGCATCCTTTGCTCACGGAACAAGGGATATCAAAGGATGATACGATCGCCTACTTTTGTATGGAGTTTGCTCTCCATGAAGCCTTGCCCATTTATGCTGGTGGTCTTGGAGTCTTGGCGGGTGATGTTTTGATGGGTGCATCAGACCTTGACCTACCCATAGTAGGAGTTGGGCTCCTCTACAACAAAGGCTACTTTAAGCAAATTCTTGATGCTTCAGGCATTCAGAAGGAAGAGGATGAACGTTTGGACAAGTTTTTAAACATCATCCGCGAAGTTCGTACCGAAGAGGGGTCTCCCCTGATCATAGATCTGCACCTTCATAATGGCTGGCATTTTAAGGCTAAGGTCTGGAAAGTTGAGATTGGTAAGACGGTATGCTTCCTACTTGACACCGACATCATAGAAAATCCACCTGAAGTTAGGGGGTTGCTCAACAAACTCTATCCAGCCGAGCCTGAAATACGATTAAAGCAAGAGATCCTTCTGGGCATGGGTGGGTATTTAGCCTTAAAGCAGATGGGGATTAAGCCAAAGGTCTATCATTTGAACGAGGGGCATTCGGCATTTGTTATTCTTTCAAGGCTAAAGGACCTTTTAGCTCAGGGCTTAACACTTGATGAGGCAAGGATTCTCATAAAGGAGACCACGGTGTTTACCACCCATACTCCTGTCATTGCGGGAAACGAGCATTTCGATGTGGAGTTAGTTAAAAAGTATTTAGAGCCTGAGGTGACATCTCTTGGGTTAAAGGTTGAGGAGTTTATAGGTTGTGGATGCATCTTTGGGGATACTAAGTTCTTCTGGCTTCCAGTGTTTGCCATCAAGCATGCCAACTATGTCAACGCTGTCTCAAAGCTTCATCAAACAACTACAAAGAAGATGTGGTCTCCCCTTTTTCAAGATTATTTCCTTGAGGAGGTCCCTATAGATTATGTGACAAACGGCGTCCATTGGAGATGGCTTAGCGAGCCTATATATGAAGTTTTGAGAGACCATTTGGGTGATGATTTCAAATACTTAGGTCCAGAAGACAAAGATTGGGAGGAAATCTTTAACATTCCAGATGAGGAGCTCTGGGAGGCTCATAAGAAAAATAAGCAAAGATTGGTTAACCTTCTTAACAAAGTCCTTGAGGAGGAAGTAGCTAAAAAGGAGCCTCTTCGTGGAGGAGAATATGCCCCAGTTAAACGATTCCCTATGATCATTGGCTGTGCAAGGAGGATCACGGGATACAAAAGAAATAATCTTATACTCTTTGATAAGGAAAGGTTGCTAAACCTTCTTAGGGATGCGGAAAGGCCTATCATTTTAGTCATGGCTGGGAAAGCTCATCCAAAGGATGTTGAAGGAAAGAAGATGATCCAAGAGATAATTCAATTCAGGGATTCACACAGGTTTTACGACCGGCTCTTCTTCATAGAAAACTACGACCTTCATACTGCCAGATATTTGGTTTGGGGATCTGATGTTTGGCTAAACACTCCCTACCGACCATTGGAGGCAAGCGGGACCTCGGGCATGAAAGCCTGCTTAAACGGGGTCTTGCATCTTAGCGTCTTAGATGGTTGGTGGGTTGAGGGCTATAATGGAAAAAATGGCTGGGCTATTAAGCCCAAGGAAGGGCTCCCTCCATACAACTACTACGAAGCAAACCAGCTTTATTTCCTCATAGAAGGAGAGGTCAGAAAACTTTTTTACCATCGGGATGAGGATGGGCTACCGAGGGAGTGGATTAATCGTATGAAACACGCTATCTATACGGCATGCAAATACTTTAGCATCACCAGAGTTCTTCTTGAGTATCTGCAAAAATTCTATGTCCCCTCGTTAAATAACCTTCAGCTGCTTTCCCAGAACGAGTTTGCCTATTTAAAAGACTTGGCAGGTAAAGCAAGGCTCCTTAAGGAAAACTGGTCTAAGCTTAACTTTGTTAGAGTATACGACAACATCGTAAGCGAGGAGTTGTTTGAAGAGACAACCGTAGAGTTTACCGTTGAAGTTGACCTTGCAAACATACCCCCAGAACTCATATCGGTAGAGCTCGTCTGTATAAGAGGGTTTGAGGAAGAGATACCTGTCGCCTTAGATGAAGATGGGGAGCTTGAATTTACCGTTTACCCCTTTGAATTTCTGGGAATAGAAGGGAGCATAGCAAAATATTACCTAAAATACCTCATCGTTGGACACGGATTGCGAAAGATAGCCCTTCGCCTTGTCCCAGCAAACGAGCTCATAAGAAGAAGCTATCCAGAACTGATTAAATGGTATAGATAGAGTAGAAAAATTAAGCTTAAGCCTTATAATATACAAATAAGGGCTTTTCAACTCAGACTAAGTAAGGATATTTTGAAGTTGAAGGATTCTTAGGCTTCTTAAGCATCAAAGGATGGAGGTGAGAGATGGAGTTAGACCAAACCCTTGTCATTGTTAGTGTTTCAATAGCCATCTTTTTAATCATCTTCTTGTGGTTAGCTGTCAATGTTATCAAAACATTAAGAAGGGTAAATCAAAATCTTGAGCTTTTGCCAGGTGTCATCATGAACCTCAAAACCACCTCTGAGAGGGCTAACGAAACTTTAGAAACAGCTAATACTTCTATAAAAAACCTAAACTCCTTAGTTGAAGAGTTAAAAATTCTTCCAAAGATCGTTGCTGAAGTAGGAGAATCCTTGAAGGAATTTGAAGTTTTTCTTAAGGGGCAGATAGAAGTTTTAAAGGATGATTTGCATTTTACCCTTGAAGATTCTCGAGCTATTCTTTCTGACCTAAAAAAGGTTTCAAGCGAGGTAAAGAATAATGTGGATGAACTGAACAAAGCTATTTATCCTCTGATTAAAAGTATAAAAGAAACAGCAGAAACAAGTAGTCTTATACTATCTGATTTGAATAAAAGTATAAAGACCGTTTACATTGAAACCTCATCGTTCATGGCGGGTATAACAGAACTTATTTCAGGACTTAAGAAGATTTTTGGTATAAAGAAACCTTAATGGGAGGTGATAGGCATGGCAGGAAACAAGGGAGTTTTGACAGCCTTTTTGTTAGGGGTTGTGGTTGGTGGAGTAGTTGCTCTTCTTTTTGCTCCGGCAAGCGGTGAAGAGGTAAGAAGAAGGCTTAGAGAGGAGGCAGAGGAGAAGGTTGGCAAGGTTAAAGAAGAAGTAGGAGTTATTAAAGAGAAGGTAGAAACTATAAAGGGAGCTGCCGAAGAAAAGATCGGCGAAATAAGCTCAAAGGCTAAGGATATTATCACAGAAAAGAAGTCTCAACTTTCTGAAACCCTTGAGAAGGCTAAGGAAACCATCAAACAAAAGAAAGAGGAGCTTGCTGAAAAATTCTTCAAGAAAGAAGAGGAAGAAGGCTCAGTATAAGACCTTACCAACCAAACTTTTCCCTGAGGACGAGGAAAAATCCTCTCCTCGGGTCCCTTACAAGTTTTATTCTTTTTTTTCCTTTTTTAAATTCTACTCTTGAACCTTGAGATATAAGGATGTTTGTGTGTCCATCTATCAGGAGATGCACCTCATCTTCATCTGAAGGGAGCTCAACCTTAATCGTAAAATCCATGGGAATAACTACCGGTTTTATCTGAATTTTAAAGGAACAGATAGGGGTTATGACAAAGACCTGCGATTGGGGATGGATTATCGGACCTCCTGCGGAGAGGTTGTAGGCTGTTGACCCTGTAGGTGTAGCAACGAGCAACCCGTCTCCAAGGACCTCGCACACCCCCTCCTCTATACCGTTCTTTTCTATGCTTACTATTAACTTTACGATCCTTCCAGCAGGACCTTTAAGGATTGCACCTTCATTCAAGGCTACAAAGCCTTTACCTTGATAAGCGATCTCAAGCACCTCTCGTTCATCAAAATAAGGCTCAGTCCTTCCCCAATTCTCTAAGATTTCAATGGCGGAGCTTAGGGTGAGTTTGGTTAGAAACCCAAACTTACCAAGATTTACCCCGAGGATGGGAAGGTCAAACCTGTAGGCATAAGGGACAGCTCGCAGTAAAGTCCCATCACCACCAAGGACTAAGATGGCAGAAGGTGCTTCTTCCTCTTTTTCAAGCTCCTTTTCGGTGATAAGCCTTATCTTAGCCTTGGCTAAAGCAACGCTAAGCTCATAGGGGATATTTATGCCCTTTTTAGCAAAGTATAGGAAAGTTGGCATTTTCTGTCACCCCGAGCCCTTTTTCTTTCACCCCGAGCCCTTTTCTGTCACCG